>JALYXI010000025.1 GCA_030947245.1 Acidobacteriota bacterium | reverse complement strand
CCACTGGCGCGTGACTCCCTCCAGAGCAGCTGATAAAGCGGAGCACGTATAAAGTAAATCAAAAAATCACTGTCGGCATCACGTGGGATTGAAGGCGTCGCTAATCGTATACAATCCACCCAAACAGAAATACAAAATCCGTGCGCGGTTTCGTGAGGAGTCAGATACTGGAAGCGGCGGCGGTTTGTTCAAATCAATGTGGGGGTCATTGACATGAATCGAATGCGCGTAACGATAACAAACAGCAATTGGAACTGGAGTACCTTTGTGGCGTTAGCAGCAATCGGACTAGCCGCATCACTGTTCTGCCTGACCGATGCGCGCGCGCAGAGCGGCGCCGGTTCGGTTCAAGGCGCCGTCCAGGACGCCACGGGTGCGGCGTTACCGGGCTGCACGGTCCATGTCGTCAACCAAAGCACTGGCGTAACGAACGATACGACTGCGAATGGCAATGGCTTTTACTCGGTTCCGGGCTTGTTTGCGGGCAACTACACGCTAACGTTCAGTTCACCCGGGATGAAGAAGTATCAAACTTCGGTAGCTCTTCAGGACGCCCAAAATGCCGTGATCAATCCCACGCTCACCGTGGGCGACACGGCGGAGCAGGTGACCGTGGAGGGGAACGACGTCCAGCTAGTCACGTACGACAGCGGCACGGTGAGCACGCAGCTGGACGCTAACCGCATCGACCAGCTCCCGCAGAATGGGCGCAACATTCTAAATCTGGCACAGGCCACTGTGCCGGGCCTGGAGGCGAACGGTAACCGGGCAAACGGACTCATGGGAGAGGCCCTGGAATACTCGCAGGACGGAGCGCCCATGACAAACCGGAACTTCGGTGGCACAGCGAGCGGGTCGCAGGCTCAATTGCCCGATCCGGACTCCGTGCAGGAAGCCAAGTTCGAAACGCTCAATTCGAGCGCGCAGTTCTCAACGCCGGGAACGGTGATCCTGACCACGAAATCGGGAACCAACCAATTTCACGGTTCGTTCTTCGAGACGGCCCGCAATAACGCCATCGGCGTGGCAAGAGCCCGGCAGAATCCCGCCAACTTTACGGCGCCTCACTTGGTGCGCAACGAATTCGGCGCTTCCATTGGAGGCCCGATTTTAATTCCTAAGCTGTATGACGGCAGAAACAAATCGTTCTTTTTCTTTGCCTACGAGCGCTTCTCGTTGCGGCAAGCCTCCAATGAACTGGTAACGGTTCCAACGGTGGCGATGAGGAATGGCGATTTCAGCGGGCTGATCAATGGCGCCGGTGTTCTCCAGGTGCTCTACGACCCGAACACCACCCAGCCGGGCACCTTGCAGCGCACGCCATTTCGTAACAACCAAATTCCGATTTCTCGCATCAGTCCGCTCGCCAAGGCCATTTATGCCGCGACTCCGCTTCCCCAGACGGCTGACAATCCGCTGGTGAGTTCGAACTTTAACGCGGTCAACAATGCTGCGCAGACAGTCCCGAACATCACCACACGGCTGGATCATGTTTTCAACCAGAACAACCGCATGTATTTCCGCTTCACCGATATCGAACAGACTCAGCAATCTTTGCGCAACTACCCGGCAAATTCGCCGGCCAACATTGCGGGTGGCGGCCTCCCGGCGGGAGCAACGGGCTACCAGACATCGCCGCTCACCACCATTAGCGGAGCCATCGGGTTTTCCCATATCTTTTCTCCGACCTTCTTTTCCGAAACCATTTTGAGCCAACAGTGGCAGCGTTTTTATGTTCAGGGAGGCGGCGATACCAATGCGAATTATGAAAATCTCCTGGGGCTCCCGAACAACTTCGGGCAGTCAGGCTTCCCGACAATTGGAGCCAATCTGATCATGCCGTACGGCGGTACTCAGTTCAATTACGGCATAAGCCAAATCCTGTCGAATCTTGACGAGAACATGACTAAGATCATGGGCAGGCATCAGCTGCAGTTCGGCGGGCGCTACCGGCATGAACGGTTCGGCTATCTTTCCGACCGCTCTCCCGACACCATCGCGTTCACCAGTCAGGCAACCGCTCTCTATGACCCATCGACCGGAGCGAATTACGGCGCCACGGCAAATACCGGGTACCAGGATGCCGACTTCTTCCTGGGCGCGGCAAGTTCCTACAGCCAGGTAAAAAACGCGCCCTTCGGCCACTATCGCGAGCAGGAAGTCGATTCTTACATTCAGGACAACTGGCGCGTGAACAGCCGGCTCACGGTGAATCTGGGGCTGCGCTGGGAGGCCCACCCCGCCCCTCACTCGGGGAATGATTTAAATGTCTCCTTCGATCTTAAAAATGATGCGCTCGTCATGCCGCAGCCTGTGTCCTATTACGTTGAGAAGGGCTTCGCCACCCAAGCCACCGTCACCAATTTGCAGAACCTGGGAGTGAAGTTTGAAACCGCGAAGCAGGCGGGGATTCCGAATGCTTTGCAGAACAATTACAATCTCAATTTCAATCCGCGCTTCGGCTTTGCCTACTCTCCATTCAGCGCGAAATGGGGTACCGTGATCCGCGGAGGCTATGGCGAATACCTCTATCCGGTCCCGATCCGGAATTCCGTCCGCTACAACAGCGCCAGTTATCCCTTCACCGCCAATTACTCCCAAAGCTATACAAGCGCGGCCTATGCGCCGGATGGTCTGCCCAATTATCTGCTGCGATCGCCACAGACGGTGATTGCGGGGCTGAACAGCGCCAACGTAGTGAACAGCAGCTCTGTCACCGCCTTGCTTCCCGGCATTATTACCGCCGAGACGCTGTTCACAGACTATCCTCCCGCTCACGTGAAGGCGGCCAATATGACCGTTGAGCAACCTTTCCATGATGGCTCCGTGTTCCGGGTAACCTATGTGTACACCCACGGAAGCAATCTCGACCAGAACTACTCGTACAACAATGCTCCTTCCACCTACGTGTATGAGACAGTCAACGGGGTGGTGGCGCCCACGGGAACCTATGCCTCCGTCGCGACCCGTCCGTACGATCAGACGGTCTGGGGCGGAAATGTAATGTCGGTGAAGACCGGATTCTCAAATGACAGCGCCCTGCAACTGAATTATCAGAAGCAGTATAGACGTGGCGTTGCTTATCAGATCTTCTACGTGTACTCGAGAGCTTTCCGCGTCGGTGGAAATACTTTCCGGGACAGCTCTCTTTACCCCGCCGCAAACTTTCTGCCCGGCACGCTTCCGGCGGGGCTCGATCCCGGCACCGTCCTCAAACCCAGCCAGGCTTTGAACCGCTACGAGAACTATCATGTCGATACCGCGATCCCCGAGCATCACATCCAGTTCAACGGAATTCTGGATATGCCCGTGGGCAAGGGCAAAAGGTTTTTGCGCAATTCGAACCGGTTCGTGGACGCACTTCTAGGCGGTTACCAAGTGGCATTTGTAGGACAGGTGGTTTCGCAGTCATTCCAGGTGGACGCTGCCAATTGGGGGACTACGAGCCCGGTCCAAATCTACAAGAGCTCGGTTCCGATCAACGATTGCCGTAGCGGCGTGTGTCACCCGGCGTATGAGTGGTTCAACGGCTACGTTGCGCCAACAGTTATTAATGCCGCGAAGAATGGGATAACCGGTCTTCCGGCCAATTACGTTCCGTATCTCGCCCCGATCAATAACACGCCGGGCACTGCCAACTACGGAAACAATAACGTCCCGGTAACTTTGAAGAATGGAACTCAGGTGCAGACAGGATATTCACCCGGTCCGGCGGGCGCCAATCCTTTCTCGCAGACGGTACTGCCGGGGCCCAACAACTATGTTACCGACATCTCTCTCTATAAGGTTTTTTCAATCACTGAGCGCGTCAAATTCAGGCTGAATGTCGACGCATTCAACGCCTTGAATATCCAAGGCCGGGTGAATCCGAATAAGACCGATGGCATTGAGTCTCTGCAGACTTCTTATTGGACGCCAAGACAGATTCAGTTCTCGGCCCGGTTGACATTCTGATTGCATGG
>JALYXI010000006.1 GCA_030947245.1 Acidobacteriota bacterium | reverse complement strand
CGTCTACACGCCCCACGTCGCCCGCCACGAGCTCTGGAAGACCTCAGGTCACGCGAATTTCTACAGCGACAACATGTTCAAGCGCATGGAGCTCGATGACGCCGAATACCAGCTCAAGCCCATGAACTGCCCGTTCCACATCCTGATCTATGCCGATAAGCCCCACAGCTACCGCGACCTCCCCGTCCGTCTCGGTGAATTGGGTACAGTCTACCGGTATGAGCGCTCCGGAACCATGCACGGCCTGCTGCGCGTCCGCGGATTCTGTCAGGACGATGCCCATATCTTCTGCACCCCGGAGCAAATCGAAGATGAAGTCGTGGGCTGCCTCCAGTTCGCCATCGACACCCTGAATACCTTCGGCTTCACCCAATATGAAGCCGAACTGTCCACCTGGGACAAGGGCGTGAGCGGCAAATACGATGGTTCCCCGGAGCAGTGGGAACTCGCTGAGCAGTCTCTCCGCACAGCCGCCGAACGCCTCAACCTGAACGTAAAGCTCATGCCCGCCGAAGCCGCCTTCTATGGCCCAAAAATCGATATAAAACTGGTCGATGCCATCGGCCGCCTCTGGCAGCTTTCCACCGTTCAATTCGATTTCACGCTGCCCCGCCGCTTCAACCTCGAATACATCGGCGAGGACGGCCGCAAGCACCAGCCCCTCATGGTCCATCGCGCCCTCTACGGCTCAATCGAACGCTTCTTCGGCATTCTGATCGAGCACTATGCCGGAGCCTTCCCGGTCTGGCTCGCCCCTGTGCAAGCGATTGTCCTCCCCATCACAGATCGCCAACTCGATTATGGCCGCTCCGTGCAGGCGCAGCTCCAAGCCGCCGGAATCCGAGCCACCATCGACGACCGCAAAGAAAAGGTAAACCTCAAAATTCGCGATGCCCAAATGCAGAAGATCCCGTACATGCTGGTTGTGGGCGATCGTGAAGCGGAGAACGGCCAGGTTTCCGTTCGCAACCGCAAGCACGCCGATCAAGGCGTGCGGACGCTCGCCGCATTCCTCGAAACCATCGGAAAACAAATCGCGGAAAAAGTTCCTTCTGAGTGAAATCGAGCGGAACTTTCCCAATCTGAATTCGTCATAATGAATGCGGACAACCCCCCTTGTCCAGACACGCGAGGCAGCCGGTCCACTCCCCCGAGTCACTGGCTGCCCCCGTGTCAGTTCCTGTTCTTCTCCGGATTCTAAAGAAATCGCCCGTATCAGCCGATACTCTCCACATGAATGCGGAAGAAAAGCTGGTGAAGGAGTGCCTGGAACGGGCTATCGCCGAATTCCAGACCAACCCGCTGAGTCCCCGCATCATGCGCCGGTTCGCCGCCGACGCCCCGGGAGTCTTCGCGCCCGTAGCGGTCTCCATGCTCCTCACCGCAAATGAAACCGCGGGCTTTCGCTATCTCGCGATGCTCTTGGTCAAGCAGCCGACCCTGTTTAGGCAGCTTTCGAATCCCGTCCTGTTTACTCGCCCGCAAGCCGTCATCCTCTCCCGCCGTCTGATGAGCGTCGATCCCTCGCTCGACGTCCGCTTCGCAAGGCAGCTTCCGGCCCGTAATGGCTCCACGAACGATACCCTGGCCGGACAAGCCGCCGAACGCGCCCTCGATATCCTCGATGAGATCTCTCTTGGCAAACGCATGGTTCCCATTCTGAGCCACCTTTCCCGCCACCCGGATTTCAAGATCTCGTCCAAAGCCACGCTTCTCATCGGTAAACGCGTCCAGAATGTGGCATTCGCGAAACGCCTCATGGCGGAATCCGAAGATCCCCGCGTTCGCGCCAACGCCGTGGAAGCCGTGTGGGGCAACCGTTCCCCATCCATCCAGGAGCTGTTTTGGGATTGCGTCGAAGACAAACACAATCGCGTGGTAGGCAACGCCATCGTGGGCCTATACCTCGCCGGCGAAGAGCGCGCAACCGAGGTCGTTTGCCGCTTTGCCCATGACCATAAAGCCGAATTCCGCATGACCTCCGCTTGGACGATGGGACGAATGGGCAACTCCGATTTCATCCCCACTCTATCGCCCCTCATCAAGGACGATCACCCCGGCGTCCGCAGCGCCGCCCTCCGCTCTCTCCAAAATATCCGTCAGGTGGAGAAAGTTCGCCGCCCCAGCGAAACCGATCTGGCGGTGGAGCTGCCTGCTAACACTGACTTTGCCTTTCCCGACGTCCCTGATGTTGCCGTCGAACCGCGCGCCGGTGGCTCCCCATACGCAGCGGACAAGAAGCGCTTCCGCCGTTACGCCGAGTGGTGACATCCTAGGTTGAAAGTGCAGCTCTCTGAAGCTTCCGCCGCCGAAGTCGGCAATCAGCCCGGCGTCTTCCTGCTCCGCATGAAAGACCCCCGGCGGCAGCCCTATCTCTCGCGTACCCGTGTTCTCGGCCGCCGCCTGCTCCGGCTCGCCCGCATGCCCAACCTCCGCGATGCCGTAGACCACGTGGAGCTCTGGCCCACCGGTTCCACCCTGGAATCGCAAATCACCATGTACCGGCTCGCCCGGGAGCACTTCCCGGACAGCTACCTCAAGCTGCTCAACCTGCGCTTGCCGCCTTTTCTGCGCATCTCCTTCGCCGACCGGTTCCCCCGCACCCGGATCACCGCCCAGTTGCCCCGCGCCCCCGGCCTCAACTTCGGCCCCTTCCGCAGCCGCGCTTCCGCCGAGCGGTTCGAATCCCAATTCCTCGATCTCTTCCAATTACGCCGCTGCCCGGAAGAGCTTCATCCCTCGCCCCGGCATCCCGGTTGCGTCTACGGCGAAATGGGCATGTGCCTTCGCCCCTGCCAGGAACAGGTCGGCCCCGATGAGTACGCCCACGAAGTAGAGCGCGCCTCCGCGTTCCTCGCCACCGCGGGCCTGTCCCTTCTCAAGTCAGCAACCGGGATCCGCGACCGCTTCAGCCAGGATATGGACTTCGAAGAAGCCGCCCGCCAGCACAAGCGCGTCGAGAAGATCGAAGAAGTCATCCGGTCGCGGGACGAAATGGCGCTCCCGCTCGATGGGCTGAACGCGGTCGCCGTAACCCGCAGCGCCGTTCCCGAAGCCGTCGAACTGTCCATCATCCGCGGCGGCCACTGGCAAGGTATTGAACGCGTCAGCTTTGAACTTGTGGACGGGAGACCGGTCTCGCTCGACGCCACCTTGCGCGAAACCTTCGCCCGCTCGGGCGGCGTCGAACTCCCTCCGCGCGAGCGCCAGGAATACCTGGCCATCGCCGCCCGCTGGTTCTACTCCACTTGGCGCGATGGCGAAATGCTATTCTTCGACAACCCCGCCAACCCGCCTTACCGCAAGCTGGTCCACGCCATCTCTCGCGTTCATCGTGGTATCGTCTGAGCAGGTGTTGCGGCCCACGCGGTTCCGGTCCAGCGACACCCCCGGCGCAACATGGATGCAATGCCGGCCCATTCCGTACCCGGTGATCTCGTTGTCCTCCACCACGTTCCCGCGCGCCACGTCCGGACGGTCCGCGCCTCGCCCGAGATAGATCCCCGTTCGCAGCAGATCCGGCTCGTCCTTCCCGTAGAAGCATCCGAACTGCTTCGCCTGCTCCGGGCAATGCGCCATGTTCAGGTTCAACAGATGATTCCCGGTAATGGTGTTCCCTGACCCGATCACGAAGATACCCCCGAACAGCGTCCCGTCGATCGTGTTCTCCGCAATCGTGACATTGCGGGATTGCATGTCCGGGTTGCTGTTGTTCATCACGATGCCATAGTTCCCGAACCGGTACGCGCTCGCCGCTTCGTGGTTCTCGCATACGTTCCCGCGTACCTCGCCGTCATGAAATCCATCGAGATCGATGCACTTCCCATTCACCTCGGAAAAGCGGTTGCCGATGTACTTCGACTGGTCCGTATTGCCCGCCGTATCGAGCGCCGCCGGAATGGCGCCGCCTTCGGCATCCACCAGCTTCACAGGAAACCCGATCCGCTCCCCCGTGTTGTCCTCCACGGTGATCTCTGTCGCGTGGCCAACCTGAATCGCGTCCCGCGCCACGTCGCTGATCCGGTTATCCGCAATCCGCCCCCACGCGTTCCGCGGCGATTTGTAGAGCGAATGGGTCCAGATCCCGTTCCCGCTGACGTTCTTCACCGAACACCGCAGCACGGCGAAGTCGGTGGTTCCCTCTTCCAGCAGAATGCCGCCTGTCGCGTTGTTCCGGCCCTTGGCGTTCTGAGATCCGCTGTCCTCCACGGAAACCCGCTCGATCCGCACTTGGCTCGAAGCAGTCACCAGAACCGCAAACCCGGCGATCTCCCGCATCGTGACATCGCTCACCGTGACATCCTTCCCGCCATCCACCAGAATCCCGTTGTTCCCGGTGAACTTCGCGAATGGCACATCGGAAGGCGGCAGCCCTTCCGGCTTGCCCACCGCTTCGCGGCTTCCCGCCATCTCGAAATGCTCGAAACGCAGCCTCCGCCCGCCGCGCGACACGAAGATCGCGCGCCCTTGAAACGTTGTGGCAGCGCGCAGCACGGTTCCCTCCTTCGCTCCCCGGATCGTCAGGTCGTGCGCACCGGCGGGCAACTCGATCTCGCGCGACACCTCTACCACCCCCGCCGGCAACTCCACCACCCCCGTGCCGCTCTTCAGCTTGGCCATCACAGCCGACTCGTCGCTGACCGCCAGCAAAAGAAGCGTGAGAAGAATCGCCACCTCAAACCACCTCAATTGTGACGGGCTGCATTCTGCGCTCCCCGAAACGAATCTCGAGCAAATGCGGACCGGCCGCGATTCCCTCGGGAAGCGGAAAGCTGACATCCCACCGCTGGTTCCGCGGATCCGTACAGAACATCTCGGCGTTCCTCACCCGCAAGCCGCCGACAGTCGCAAAGAACGCTTCAGGGTTCAGAATCTCCTCCAACTGCACCTTCACCGCGCCACTCTCAATCCGCCGTTCGGCCAGCAGATTCGTTCCGTCAGTGACGGACTCGATGCGCGGCACGGAAGGCCCCGGCGCAATCACCCGCATCCACGCCGTCTCGCACAGCTTCCGTCCGCCCCAGTGCACGTCAACCGGCGCCAGCCCGGTCCTTGTACCCGGCGGCGGCAGAATGTTGAACTGCGTCAACCCGTCCACCTCGGGACCCACATACGTGCCGGTGGCGGCCACACCATCCACCAGCGCTTCGAGCGTATTCAGGTCGCATCCCCGCGGCAGGTTCTCAATCCACAGCGAAGCCGAAGCCAGCCGTCCCCGCGCCGGGACCGCATTCTCCCCCGTGAGCGCGTTCCCAATCGCGCGTACCCGCACCGCGGCATCCTTGCGCCATGTCGTCCACATGTACTGCGTGTCCACCCCGTCAAGCGCCAGCAGTTGCAGCCCATGCTCCGCAGTCAACGCGCGAACCTCGGCGGCACTCACACGGAAACCGCTCCACGTGGTGTAGTTCTGTGAAGTCTTCGGAAGCCCGTTCAGTTGCAGATGAGCCACGCCGTCCGGCGCCAGTACCCGCGCCACCTCGCGCAAGTACCCGAATACCACCTCACCCGACGGGATGTGCTGAAACACTGCATACGAATACACGAAATCGAAGTACCCGTCGGCGAACCGCCGCAAGTCCGACCCTTCCGCATGATGCGCATGCGCATGCGGCACCCCGGCCAAGTTGCGCTTCGCCCGTTCGATCATCTCGTCCGCGATGTCCACGCCATGGATCTCGTCGAAGTGCCGGCTCATCGGCCGCAGCAGCCGCCCCGGACCGCACCCGATCTCAAGCGCCCTCCCTCTCCGTGAAGGCAGCCTTTTCAGCTCCCGCTCCAGCGCGCGCACCACATCCGCGGCCGTGGCGAAGAACTCCTCGTCGTCCTGCTCCCGCCTGCCGAACGCGACGTAGTAGTTCGCATCTTCCCGCGCGCGCTCGTTCCACTCGGAGCGCATCTGCTCCACGATCTCCGGCGAGTGCATAGCTGTATCTTAAACGAGCTGTATGTTAGATGATTGCTTGCAGTGCGCGATGCCGCAGTCCTGTTCCTCATCAACGCCTATGTAAGCTGGCGGGTTTTTGGCCTGGAATACAGCCGCCATATGGATTCCATTGAGGGCGCATACCTCGCCATCAGCCGCCACATCCTGGCCAGCTTCCCCGACCTTTCCTGGTGGCCCGCCTGGTACGGCGGCATCCCCTTTCACAACTCCTACCCGCCGCTGCTTCATGCGCTGGTCGCGCTCGCCTCCGCCGTTACGTCCCTCTCCGTCGCCCGAGCCCACCACATCGTCACGGCGCTGTTCTATTGCCTCGGCCCTGTCTTCGCCTACCTTATGCTGCGGCGTCTTTCGGGCCGTCCCTTCCAAAGCTTCTGCGCCGCTCTGCTGTATACCGTTCTCTCGCCGAGCGGCCTGCTCGTGAAAGCCGTCAGGCTCGATATGGGCCATCCTCTGCGCCCGCGCCGGCTCGGCACGCTCATCGGGTATGGCGACGGCCCCCATCTCGCCGCGCTTGCCCTGGTTCCGCTCGCCATCTACTGCGTCGACCTTGCGTTCGAGCGGCGCAGGCCCCTTTACTACGGCTTAGCCGCGCTCAGTATTGCCGCTGTCGTGCTCATCAACTGGTTGGGCGCCTTTGCCCTTGCGGCTTTGCTGCTCTGCTACCTGGCAGCCGGCCGCCCGTGGCGCGATTGGCTGACAACGGCCGTTCTGGGCATTGCGGCCTATCTCCTGGTCTCGCCCGTAATGCCGCCTTCGCTCATTCGAACCATCCAGTTCAACGCCAAAACGATCGGCGGCGATTTCACATCCGCCAACGCCAACCTGCTCCGCGCCGCGCCCTTCGCCCTCGCCGCCTTCCTGCTGCTCAAACTGATCCTTCACCGGTTCCGCGCTCCCGCCTACCTCCAGATGCTGATCTTGTTCACCGCCGTGATGAGCTGGATCAGCCTGAGCTACTCCTGGTTCCGCGTCGCGGTGGTCCCCCAGCCGGAACGGTATCTGCTTGAAATGGATCTGGGTCTCACCCTGCTGGCCGTCATGCTCGTTCCGGCCATGCCGAAGCGCATCGCCCAAGCAGCGGTAGTGCTACTGTTCCTCTTCTCCGCCGGGCAGCTTTATCGCGGCCAGAGGTATGCCCGAGGCCTCATCTCGCCGGTCGACATCGCGACCACGGTTGAGTACCGCGTCGCCCGCTGGTGCAATCAGAACCTGCGCAACGCCCGCGTGATGGTTCCGGGCAGCATCGCCTTCTTCTTCAACGCGTTCACAGAAACCCCACAGATCTTGGGAGGCTTCGAAAACGGCGTCGTCAATTACTCCGTCCGCATCGCTCAGTACCAAATCCTCAGCGGCGCGGGCACTACGATCAACGATGTTCCCGTCTCTCTGCTCTGGCTCAAAGCCTTCGCCATTCAGGCGATTGAAGCGGGCGGACCCGCAACCCGCGAGTACTATCACCCCTTCGTGAACGGAGACAAGTTCCGCGGCGTTCTCCCGGAGCTTTGGCGCGAAGGCGCGGATGCCATCTATCAGGTCCCGCTACGCAGCCCCTCGCTGGCCCACATCATGACGCCGGCGCAACTGGTGGTCCACCCGCCTGTGAATGGCCTCGATCTCACTGAACTGCGGCGCTATGTGGAAGCGCTCGACGATCCGGCGCTGCCCGAAGCCCGGTTCCTGTGGCGGTCACAACACTCGGCCGAAGTCCTGGCGGACTTCGAACCCGGGCAAGTCGCTTCCATTCAGATCACGTACACGCCCGGCTGGCATGCCTTTGTGGGCAACTCGCCCGCTCGCATCATCCCGGATGGCCTCGGCTTCTTCGCCGTTGCGCCGGATTGCACAGGCCGGCGCCGCGTGGAACTCGTCTATGATGGGGGGCGTGAAGAGCATATCGCGCACTGGGCAAGCGCAGCCGTCCTCCTATGCTGGTTAGTTTGGATGGCGGCCAGCTTCCTTTGGCCGAGGGGGCCATCTACGGGATTCTGGGGCATTCGGAAGCGTTTCTCGATCAGATCCGCGGCGCGCGCGTAATCGGTCCCGGCGAACCGATCCCGCTCGAACCTGCCGGCTTGCCGGCAATCCATCACGCGCTCGATCTGATGCCGCGTTTGGAACGCGCGCAAGCCGCTCTCCAACTGGAACAATTCCGGCGCGCAGGCGGCACGGCCCTGCTTTTCTCCCACGATGAAGAGCTTCTCGATCGGTTGTGCGATGAACTCTGGTGGGTTTCGGGCACTCGCATCCGGGAGCGGGGAGCGCCGCCCGTCGTGCTTTCCGCTTATCGCGCTCACGTTGCTGAGGAACTGCGGCGCGCGGGGGAGGGAATCGCCGTTCCGGTGTCTCCCTCGATGCGGCGGGGCGATGGCCGCGCCGCGGTCCGCTCGGTCGAACTGCTGAGCGAAACCGGCCAGCCCACCGCAGTCTGGCGAAGCGGGGAAGCGGTTACCGTTCGCGTGTCCGTTCAATTCGCTCAGCAGGTCTCCGATCCGGTGATCGGCATCCTGATCCGCACCCGCATCGGGCTGAACGTTTACGGTACCAATACTGAACTTGAGAACCTGCACTTTGGCCCTGCTCCGGCCCACCAGGCCGTTCAAATCGCGTTTTGCTTCGCGTGCAATCTGTGTCCCGGAGAGTACACGCTTACCGTTGCCTCCCACGATCCGGACGGCGCTTGGCATGACTGGCTGGAAGACGCTGTTGCGTTCTCTGTCACCGATGCGCGCTACACGGCGGGCGTGGCCAACCTGCGCGCCGAAGTGAAATTGCTGCGGAACATATAATGGAGAAATGTTCTGGCT
>JALYXI010000003.1 GCA_030947245.1 Acidobacteriota bacterium | reverse complement strand
ATTGGGGTCCCCAATGAGCCCAGATGCCGAACTTGGCATCGCGGAACCACTCGGGGACCTTGTAGGACTTCAGCGAAGCCGCGGTGCCCTGATACGGACCATTCGCGATCTCTGGCGGCCCACTTTGCGCGCTGACGCGTCCCATTTGGAGCCCGCATCCCATCACTCCCAACGCCGTCCGTCGATCCATCTTCATCGGAGCCTCCCTGTTTTTTAAGTTCCCGGATATGGCACGAACTTTCCCGTGCAAGAGTTGAGGGGCGATTGTCCAGAAACACCGGACACGTTTACATCCGCTCCCTCAACCCTCAAATTGAAGGGACCCGGGCCAATCTTCAGGTCCGCATGCTTCGCCGAAACACGGATCCGGGCCGGGTCGCTAAAAATTAGGTTATCGAAGTTGATACCCAGCCGGTGCATCGCATCGAGCGCTTCGAGAGTTACCTTGCCCGCGCCTTCCACCCGGACGTTGCGGATCGTGATGTCCTGAAAGGTGGGCAGCCGTCCCGTGGTGTCGCTCTTGTGCGCCAGATAATTCGTGTCCATAAAGATCGGGTTCGCCGTATTTCGGATGCAGATATCCTCGAACACGATATCGTTCACCAGCCCGCCCCGAGTGGAATTGGATTTGATTCGCAGTCCATTGTCCGCCCCGTCAATCGAAAGGTCCGAAACAAGGATTGCGCTCGCGCCGCCATCGGTTGGGCTGCCGATCGACATTCCGTGGCCGGTGTAGAAATGGTTATGCGTGATGCTCATGTGCGTAGTGGGCCTGCCCGCCGGTGCTTTGATGGCCACGTGATCGTCGCCGGTATGAATGAAGGAGCGCGTGATAGTGACGTTAGTGGAATTGCCGGGGTCAATGCCATCCGTGTTGCGCGCCCGCTCCGGCGCCCAGATCTTCACTCCCCACGCTGTGAATCCGGCGCCGTTGTCATACCCCACATGGAAGTTCGGTGAATTCATCAACGTGATGCGGTAGAGCACGAAATTGTCGCATTGTTTCAGAACCAACAGGCGCGGGTTGTTTTGGCTGCCGCCTTGCCGCGCTTCGTCGGCCAGGTTCCACCAGGAGATGTTTTGGCCGGTCATGGTTTCCCCGCCGCGGCCGTCGATCACGCCATCGCCCATTACACCGGCATTCGCCACTTTGAAACCGTTGATCAAAGCCCTGCATCCGTGCCCGTTACCGGTAATAGTGCCGCACACGCCGGGGCTCAGGTCGTAATCGCGCGGGTTGCGGGACCCGAAAAGATACGCGCCCGCGCCGACCATCAGGACTACGCCTTGCCGCAAGTCCAACGGGCCGGAGAGAAAGGCGTCCAATCGTTCCGAAGTACGTTGGAGAACCACCGCTTTTCCGGGTCCGCATGCATTGAGCGCGGCCTGGATGCGCTGTGTGTCGGGCTTGCCCTCGTCTTCAAAGGAAATTGAGATCCCCGCGCGGCCGATCTTCGCCTGCAGCGTTGCGCAAGCTGGTGGAAGCGCCGGTTCCGTAACCGTGCGGAGGTCCTGCGCATGCATGGTGAAAGCGATAGCGAAGCCGATCCATCCCATTGGAGAGCGCGCCATCATTGGTTGAGCATACATTGCTCTTTTACCATTCGACTCGTAAGCCCAGCCGGAATGATCGCGCTCCCGAGGCGTCCAATCCCCCGCCGCCATTATTACCGGTTCCCGTGATTGTGCCTGCGGATCCCACGTTGGTAATGGTCAAGTTCGGAACATCGAAATTTGCGTGATTGAGAATGTTCGTGCCTTGGAAATCCAGGCGCAGCCGCATCCGTTCCGAAACATTGAACTGCTTGGCGACTCCGGCGTTTACGATAAATGATGAAGGCCCGACGATGACGCCCTTTGCCGAGGAGCCGAAATAGCCGGGAGCGGGCGCGGCAAATGCGCCTGGGTCGTACCAACTCTGCGTGGACCGTTGGCTTGCGGGAAGATTCGGATCGTGCAGGATATCCGGCCGGATCGTGACGGTAGCGGGAGTGGTGCTGGTGGTGTTTGCAACGTTGGCGGGGTCCGGGCCCTGCCAGAGTGGCGTCAGAAAGAAACCGGTGTTCCAGGCTGTGAGTTCCATAATCTGCCAACCCCCGGCCAGCAGTTCCAGAGCGCGGTTGCCGTGCGAAAGCCAACTCTTGCCGCGTCCAAAAGGAAGCTGGTAAATCATGTCATTCGTTATCCGGTGCGTCGGGATGTCGGCCCATACGGCGCGCTCCCGATGCAGATTGCGCCCGTCTTCCGGACTTTGGTCCCGCTCCAAATCGCCAATGTCCCGCGCATAAGTCCACGTGAAGTCGTAGAGCAGCCCTTTGGCGAGCCGGCGTTTTACCTCGGTATTCAGGCCGTTATACTGATGGCCGGCGCCATTTGTTGTGTAATTGATCGTCGCGAATGCCGGGTACGGCCGCGTCTTGCTCACGTACGGAACTGTGCTGGGAAGGGGCTGGTTGATGTTGTAGATGTACTCCCCCTGCCGGGTGCCGGTGCCCACGTAGGAGATTCGAACGCCCATGTCCCAAATCTGCCGTTCCACCGTGACGTTGTATTGAATGGAATACGGGATGCGCAAGTCCTTTTTGAAAGCGCCGGGCAGGGATATCGTGGAAGGCCCGCCCACACCGGCAGCAGGAAAGACATTGGGCAGCATCACAACAGGGCTTCCGGCAGGGTTGGTGTAAGAAGGTTCGTTGACGGTGAACGGAACGCCCGCCATATTGATGGATGTCGGAACAATGTCATAGAAAATTCCAAAACCGGCGCGGAAGACCGTTTTTTCACCGAAAGGCCGCCATGCCGCCCCGATCCGGGGTGCGAAGTTATTCTTATCGGTATCGATCAGCGCGGCCCCTCGATAGCCAGCTTGGGACGCCGTCGTGACACCCACAAAGCTCGCGGGCAGTAGCGCGTTCACCTTCTGGAGGGATCCGTCTTGCACCACAATCTTGCTTGACGCCAGATCGAAGAGGGACGCTAAACCGTTTCCGCTGCTCCAGGCCGGGTGCAGTTCATACCGCAAACCCAGGTTGACGGTCAGCGCCGGGGAGAACTTCCACTCATCCGTCACGAAAAAGTCATAGGCTGTGCGAAGGAACGGAGAGTCGAGTGGCGCGGGCGCGCGGCTGGATGTGCTTGGCAGGCCGAGCAGAAAATCTGAATAGGCGAAGCCGGTGAAGCGGTTCGAAAACGAAAGGCTGCCATAAAGAGCCAGTGAGGCCGTAACATCGTTGGCGTGATAGAAGCCAAGCTGGGCGCCACTGTGCACCGTGTGCTTGCCGCGAATCCAAGTCAGGTTTTCCTGGATAATCTCGTTATTATTGTAGAAACCCGGCGCGCGATACGCCTGCTGAGTGATAGTGGTAAGACCCAGGCCGGTGAAAGCGATGTTCGGGATGCCCGGAAGGTCGGGTTGGTTCGGGACCAGTCCCGTCAGGCCAAGTTGCTGCACGATAGCGGGACCATCGTTCGCGCCGTGGCGAGGCTCATTCGTAAATGCGAACCCAAACCGCAGCTCATTCACCAGATTGGGCGTGATGATCTGGCTCCAGGAAGCGACTGCGTTTCTGGTGTTGCGCGTATCTGTGATCTGTCCGACTGTTGGCAGGTTTGCATCGAAATTGGTGTTGTACTGGCGCTGCCACGTATACCGCGCATACACCAGCGCCTTCTCTGAGAAACGGTGGTCCAAGCGCCCGGTCACATAGGTATTGGGGTCGAAAGAGTGGGTCAGGACCGTAATGAAATTGGCGGTGGAAAGCGTGGTGGCGCTGCCGCCATTGGGCACGGGATAAAAAAGATTTTGAATTCGCAACGCTACCGGGTTCAAGCGGCTCGCGGGAATGAGATTGCCTGGGAATGGCGCATTGGTGACGGGATCTTTCACTACCGTTTTCGGGAGCAGAGACGAGAAGTCGCCGGACCGCCAGGCGGCCAGCGGAACCGTCGGGTTAATCAATTGCTGCGAAATGCTGCCCTGCGAGGTCTCGTAATCGAAGAAGAAGAAGGTGCGGTTGTGGCCGTTGTAGAAACGCGGTATGTACACCGGGCCGCCAATCGACCCGCCCGGCTTGTGCGAGATTCCCGATGCGCGCTTCGGAGCGAAGAAATCCCGGGCACGGAACGCCGGCGTGACATAGTAGTCGAAAAGACTTCCGTGCACCTGGTTACCCCCGGATTTGGACACCACAGTGACCTGCCCGATAGCGCCCGCGTCCGCCTGGTTGTCGGCGCTATCGATGCGGGCTTCCCCGAAGCTCTCGATGTAATTCGTCAGCGGGCTGATCTGAGTCCCGTTCGAAGCCACGTTGCTGATCCCATCCACCGTAAATTCAGACTGGTTTCTCCGGCTCCCGTTAAAGCGGTAGGTGGCGGTTACTGTGGTTGCCTGGCCCACGCCGGGCACCAGAGAGAGAAAAGCAGTGATGCTGCGGGTGGCCAGCGGAAGATCGCGTAACTCTCCAGCGGTCCTGCTCTGGCTGATGCGCGCGGTGTCCGTTTCTATGAGCTGCGCCGCCGAAGCCTGAACCTGAATCTCAGTCGCCACATTTCCAATCTGCAGCTGGACATCGAGACGCCGCACCTGCCGGGAAGCAAGCTCGATACGGCTGGCGCGGCTCTCCTGAAAACCCGCGGCGGCAATTGTCACTTCGTATGAGCCCTCGCGCAAATTCGGCAGCGTAAACAGGCCGCTATCATTGGTTTTCGCGTCATAGGCGTAGCCGCTCCGGGTTTCGCGGCCTCGCACCGCGGCGCCGCTGACGGGCAAGCCGGAGCTGTCAGTAACGGTCCCGGTGATTGTTGCGAACGTGGTTTGGGCGGTGAGTGCAGCCGGACCGGATAGCAGTAGGGCTGCCAGCACAATACTTTTCATAACCTTGACCTCTGGCGACCTCTGGCGCGACGTACCGTAAGTGCCTCGAATCATATTCCATATGGTGCGGGCAGTCAACGGCGGTGGGCGTTCAATTGCATTCTAAACAGCGGTTTCTCTACTAAACTCAAATGGGAATGGAAATCGCGAGCCAGTCGAAGGTTTTGGTCATTGAAGATACTCAGCAGGCGGCTGCGGAGCTCCAGGAGGAACTTCAGGCCCTGGGTCATGTTGTCACAGGCGTGGCGACTTCTACCGCGGAGGCTGTCCAATCGATTCAACAAAATGCTCCGGATCTGGTTTTGCTCGGGTCGAGTTTTCAGAAACGCGCCGCGGGTTTAGATTTGGCTGACTTCGTCAGAGAGCGCTTCAATATCCCGGTGACTCTGTCTGTGGACGCGCAGCAAGCCGCGCTCGTCCCTAGCGAGGACGGCAGGATCAGGGTTCTCGGCGATTCATCCCGCGATCCCCTGCAGTATGCGGAAGTGGCTGGCCAGAGCGGTCTTCGTGGGAAGGAGCGCCAGAAGTACTTTTGGCTCTCCACGGCGCTCAATTCCGCGGCGGACGGTATTATTATTGTCGATGCCAAGGGCAACGTACAATTTATAAATCCCGCAGCCGAACACCTTACAGGTTGTTCGCAAGATGAAGTTGCGGGAAAGCATTTTAGCGGCTTCTTAATCTTTGAGCACTATGGCAGCCGCATGGCTGATGATCTGCTTCGCCTGGCGACTTTGAACGAAACTCCGTTGAGCTTGGGTAAAGATCTGGTCCTGGTTTCCTGCAGCGGCGAGCGCCGTGCGGTGGAGGCGGAGATCTCCGCGGCCGGTGAAAATTGCGGAGCGTTCGGCAGCGCCGTCTTCACCCTGCGCGACGTGACTCAACGCAGATGGGAACAACACCAGGATCAGCAGGAGTTTGCGATTCGGGCGGTGGAGCGATTGGCCGAGACCACGGCGCACAAGCTGAATAATCTGCTGACCAGGGTGCTGGGTAATGGAGAGTTGCTGTTGAGCGGAGCCGGCATATCCGGCGAGCATCGCGAAAGCCTCAAACAGGTTCACGATGCTTCGCTCGAGATTGCGGCGGTTGTGCGCCAGCTTTCCACAATCGCACGGAAGCGGTTTGCCACTCGTCAGGAACTGAAAGTGAATGAAGTTATCGAAGGTTTTTTGCCCTATCTGGCCGAAACGCTTCCGCCTTCCATACATCTGCGCACCGAACTGGATCCGTCTCTTCCCGGCGTGCAGGCTGACCGCGAGCAGTTGGAACAGATCCTTTTCAATCTTGTCCAGAACGCACGCGACGCGATCTCCGGAAACGGCGGAATTACGATTTCTACCACAAAGCATGTAGTAGATCCGGCAGAGCGGGCAAAGGTGGCGCGCGATTACATCTGTATGGCGGTCCGGGACACAGGCGAAGGTATGGACGAACAGACCGTGCAAAAGATCTTCGAGCCGTTCTTTACAACCAGGAACAGCGCGGAACGGTCCGGATTAGGACTTTCGATCACTCAAGGGATTGTTCGTGATTACAACGGATTCGTTGAAGTGAAAAGTGAGCCCGGGATGGGCACCGAGATAAGGGTCGGATTGCCCTGCACGGAACCCGATCCTTTTGCTTATCTGGACCAGGACGCGGATTCCATAGAATCCGGGGTGAAAACGGTCCTGGTGGTTGAGGACGATCATGCCATCCGGCTGCTGGTTCGTAAGATCTTGGAGAACAATGACTATCAGGTGATTGAAGCTCAAAATGGTGACGATGCCCTCATGGCGGCCCAGCTTCATGACGGCAGGGTGGATCTTCTGATCAGCGACATCCTGATGCCGGGCATTTCGGGGCCGGACCTGGTGCGGGAGTTCGCCCAGCTCCACCCGGAATCGAAGTTCCTGTTGATCTCAGGCTTCGATGCGGATAAACTCAGTGCTTTTTCATCATTGCCGAAGGGGACGGATTTTTTGCGGAAGCCGTTCAACCAAAGAGACCTTTTGGATCGTATCGAAGCATTGATTCCAGCCTCCGCATGAACGCCCGCGAATTCCTGCCACCTAAGGCATGGCTCGTTTTTACCCTGGCCTTTCCGTTATTCTCCCAACTGGTTGCGCCCGGCCAGCCCGTGCCGCGCACGAACCTTCCTCCCGTGGTGCTTCTGAATGGACATCAGAACGATTGCGGTTCTTCATCCTTCGCCAGTACGTTTGCCTCCACCGATCAGGTGCTCCAGGGGAACGGCCAAGTCAGCCTTTTCTTCGACAGTTGTTCCGTGAAAAACCGGCCCTCCATAGAAAAGCTCGGCTCTGCTTTCGGCGATTTCGTAGCCGCTCTGCGGTACCAGGATGGCACGCCTGTCAACACGGTCGACATCGTTGCGCACAGCATGGGAGGCCTGATCGTGCGAAGTTACTTGAGCGGTAAGCAGGAACAGGACAACACCTTTTCGCCGCCGCCGTTGACTCACATCCGGAAGGCCGTTTTTATCGCGACGCCACACTTCGGAAGCGGAATCGCGGCATTTGGCTTTGGCTTAGACCAGCAACTGGCGAACTCACCAGCGGCAGCCATTTCCTGAGCGGGCTGGCTAATTGGAATAACGGAACCGATGACCTGCGCGGAATCGATGCGATCGCGATCATTGGTAACGGGGGCACCGGGCTTGCCACTATGAAGGGATTCGACGACGGTATCGTCGCTCTCACGTCGGCATCGCTTGGCTTTTACCAGCTCGGACGCACGCGTATCCTGCCTCTTTGCCATACAGATCCTGGCGGCCTGACCGGCTTGGCGCGGTTCTGCGATTCAAGCGTTAGGGGAATTGCGCAAATCCGGACAGCGAGTGACGATACGGCGCGCATTGTTCTTTCATTCCTGAACGGAACGGCCGCGTGGCAGACTGTGGGTCAGGCAGCCGAACAGGATCCGTTTCTTTCCACGGGAACGGGAATTTATGTCAGGCCATTCACCGCGGATGGCGCGCCGCAAAAGCTGAATTCGGTAAGCGCATCAGGCCCGGGTGGCGCGAACAAGAAGCTGAACCAGTCGAACGACGAGATTGCGTACACGGATCTCTTTCCGGCTGGTTTGCTGAACGTGACGGCCAACACGTCTTCGGGCAATCTGGCGCGGACTCTCACTGCGATTGCCGGTGTCGAGCAGGCTTTGGTTCTAAAACCCGGACACATCATTGCGCGGGTGCTGCCCTCAGCGGCGCCTGAGTTCCCGTATTCCTTCGCGCCACGGATGATCGTATCGATCTATGGGACCGGGCTGGCGCGCTCCATCGCCCAGGCGCAATCCCTTCCCCTGCAGCTCATTCTGAACGGCGTCTCCGCCTCTATCAATGGACAGCCTTTAAGTCTGTTGTATGTGTCGCCTACTCAAATCAACGCCGTGCTGCCCGGCGGGATTAACGGCTTCCTGAAGCTTGCGGTTCAGACTCCGGACGGCGCCCATAGCGTGAATGTATTCATTGATGCCGCTCGCCCGGCGATTTTCACGGCCAATCAATCCGGGGCTGGCGCCGCCGCTGCACTCAATGCGCGCAACGGCCAGCTGGTGAGCCCCGCAAACGCCGTGCAGGCGAACGATTACGTGGAGATCTTCCTGACCGGTTTGGGCGCGACCACTCCAAAAGATGGGTTGGACGCCGCGGTGCAAGTCCCGGCTGTCACCATCGATGGAGTGAATTGCCCGGTCAGTTTCGCTGGCGCCGCACCGGGGTTCGCTGGTCTGGACCAGATCAATTGCGCTGTTCCGCAAGGCATTAGTCCGAACCCGGCCGCGGTAGTGATCGTGTCTTCCGGCGGGCGTTCCAGCAATCCCGCCTCGCTCGCAATTCACTAGGCGCGATTCCCTTAAATTTTGGTTAACGGCGCACCGGGCATGGAATGTTGGACGTCTGATCGAGCAGGAGGTTTTCATGAGACAGCTTTTCGCAAAGGGAACGCTCGGTATTCTTTTGCTGGCCGGCGCAGCCGGGGCCCAGGCCCAATACGGTCCGAATCGCGAGGACCGTTACCGCGAGGACCGGTATCGGAACGATGATTACCGCGATTACCGCCGGAGTTTTTACGACCGGCTGCAATCCGACCTGGACCGGGCAGCGAACAACGGCTACCTGCGAGGAGGCGACCTTCGCCGGTTTGAAAAGGCACGCCAGGAAATTTTCGAATTTCAGCAAAAGTGGTCACGCGGCCGCTATGATCGCCACGAGTTGGACGATGCGATCGGCGCGACGCAACGGGTTGCCAATCTTCCCGGCCTGGACGGCCGCGACCGGCGCGCGCTGAGCGAAGATCTTGCAAACATGCGTGCCTTCCGCGCACGCATGAACGGCAACGGCGGTTACCGGCCGTATTGACTGGTTAGCCGGTCCGGCGCGGCGCTATCCTGATTATTCATGCATCGCGCCGCAATCCTTCTAGCTATCTCTTTCCCTCTTTTCGCGCAATCGAAATTTGAGTATTGGCCCGGAACGTCCTACGATCCCGGCGTGCCCACCATGAGGAAGGTGGCCGGTTACGAGATTGGCGAGCGCATCTCTCCCCATGCCGAAATTGTGGCCTATATGGAAGCGTTGGCTGCGGCGGAACCGCGGCGTATGAAGGTATTTGAATACGGCCAGACCTGGGAAGGCCGCAAGCTGATCTACGCGGTAATCGGGTCGGAAGCCAACATTCGCCGTCTGAGTGAAATCAAAGAGGGCATGGCGCGGCTGGCGGATCCGCGCAAGACACCGGACTCGGCGGCTCGGGAACGAAGTGCCGGCCTGCCTGCGATTGTCTGGCTGGCGTATGGCGTTCACGGGAACGAAATATCCTCTCCGGACGCGGCGTTGATTACCGCCTACCACCTGCTGGCCGCCCGCAACGATAAGACGGTAGCGGCGATCCTCGCAAAAGATCTGGTCATCATTGACCCCCTTCAGAATCCCGATGGCCGCGATCGTTTCATCCACAGCTTCGAAGCTGGGGAAGGGCTTGAGCCGGACCCCAATCCATTTGCGGCCGAACACACCGAGCCTTGGCCCGGGGGCCGTACCAATCATTACTACTTCGATATGAATCGCGACTGGCTGGCTATGACGCAGCCTGAAACAAAGGGCCGCATTGCCGCGATACTTGCCTGGCATCCGCAAGTAGTGGTGGACCTGCACGAGATGGGTACGGACTCAACGTACTACTTCGCCCCACCCGCGAATCCTTTTAACCCCAATATGACGAAGTTCCAGGCCGATTATCAATACGACATCGGCAAGGGCAACGCCAAATGGTTCGATCGGTTCGGGTTCTCGTATTTCACGCGAGATACTTACGACGCCTTTTATCCCGGTTATGGCGATAGCTGGCCTGTTTACATGGGCGCCATCGCCATGACGTTTGAAAACGGGTCCACGCGCGGATTAGTGGTTCGCCGCTCAAACGGCCTGCTGGTCACCTTTCGGGACACAGTGCGGCGCCACTTCGTTTCTTCGATCGCTACCTGCGAAACTTCCGCGGCGCACCACGACGATCTCCTTCTGAATTATTACCAATACGCCAAGACGGCCATCGCGGAAGGGACAGACGGACCGGTCCGCGAGTACATTCTGCCCCGCCGCGGCAATGTTTCCGCCGTGGATAAGGTTGCCCAACTTATGCTGGAACAGGGCGTGGAAGTCCAGCGCGCCAGTGCTGGCTTCACCGCGGAAGGAAAAACGTATCCCGCAGGCAGTTATTTGGTGCCTTTGGCTCAGCCGGCGAAGCGTCGGGTGAAGAATCTGCTTGAGCTGGATACGAAGATGGATGACATCTTTCTGAAAGCGGAGGAGGAACGCCGTAAACGCCGCCTGCCCAGCCAGATTTACGATGTCACTGCCTGGAGCATTCCGTTGCAATTCAACATTGAAGCTGTCCCGATAGCAGCGCTCCCGGCCGTTGCGGCTACGGCAGTGAAACTCGGGGAAAAGACATCCGGCCAAGTCGTTGGGGGAAAGGCCTCGGTCGCATACCTAATTCCATGGGGGAGCGCGGGGGCAGCCCGCGTCATGACCGGCGCGTTTCGTGAAGACCTGCGCATCTACGGCGCGGACAAGCCGTTCACCCAGGGCGCCCACGAATATTCAGCCGGCACTTTGATTGTGCCGGTTAAGGAAAATCCGGAGAAAGTGCACTCGGTGATGGCGAGGCTTGCGGCAGAGAACGGGACCGACGTGATCGCCACAGCAACCAGCTGGGTAGATCAAGGTTCCGACTTCGGCAGCCGCTACACGCCATTTCTGAAGCGGCCTGCAATCGCGCTTGCCTGGGACCGGCCCACGTCCGGAAACTCGGCTGGCCAGACCCGCTTCGTGCTGGAGCGCCAGTTTGGCTACCCCGTCACGCCCATCCGGACCCAGCAGCTGGGTTTGGCGGAACTGGATAAATTTCACGTAATCATTCTGCCGGAAGCCAGCCCCTTGGAAGGCGGCTACGCGAGCGTACTTGGCCCGAACGGGGTGCTACGGCTGAAGCAGTGGGTAGCCGATGGAGGAACGCTGATCGGAATCGGCACAGCGGTTCAATTCCTTGCCGACCCGGCTACCGGGTTGCTGCCCATCCAACAGGAAAACCGCAGTACCTCGGTGGCTCCGCCCACCACGCCACCGGCGGCGCGAATAACCGGGAAGCTGTTTGACAAAGAAGCGGATCTCGACCGCGCCATTCAGCCTGACACGGAACTCCCCACCGGTCTGCACGGAGCGCTCGTGAGGTGCATTGTGGACTGCGAACACTGGATCACCTCCGGTGTCCCGGAAACGGTTTACGCCATGGTCTCCGGGCCTTCCATCTACACCCCGGTGAAAATCGACAAGGGTGTGAACGCGGTTGTTTTCGCCGGGCCGGACAAGCTCGCCGCAGGCGGTTATATGTGGGAAGAGTTCCGCAAGCAATTGGCGTATAAACCGCTGCTGGTGGTTGCTAAGAATGGCCGCGGCAATGTAATTGGTTTCACCCAGGACCCGAATTACCGCGCTGCGCTGGATGGTTTAAATCTGCTGTTCCTGAACGCCGTCTTCCGCGGCCCGTCACACCGTTAGAACCGGTCGGAATGCGAACAGTGTTTCACGTTCGATGTGCCGTTCGAATGCTGTTCCGGCTAGGGAGGCAGTCAACTGCGGTTACCGCGCTTTTTACAGCGGGAGTTTTTCTGTATTCACAGGATTTCGACAAAGAGTTGGAGGCGAAGGTCAACCGTCTTATCGAGAAAAATGGCAGCGGAACAGATCAGGCGTTGAGGCTGCGTCTGATTGCGATGGGCAGGCGGGACCAGGCAGTTCGGACGCAGGAATATTTTTCGGACAAAGCTTCTGCACATCTCGTCCAAAAGCAGGAACGGGTTGACGGCGAGTTAACTGCTGAACTGAAGCAGATTGTTGCTGAGAAGGGACGGCCCGTGATTGCGCTAGTAGGGTTGCAGGCATCGGAAGAAGCGGCTCTGGTTCTAACCCATTCGAGAGATCACGGCTTTCAAAGGCAGCTCGTTCCTCAGTTGCAACAACTTGCGGTGGATGGCAAAATC
>JALYXI010000464.1 GCA_030947245.1 Acidobacteriota bacterium | reverse complement strand
GTGCTGGTGATCGATCTGGACGGGTTCAAGAACGTAAACGATCACTTTGGGCATCTGACAGGGAACCAGGTGCTTCGGCGGATCGGCGACGGCCTACGGACTGCGTTTTCCGGGGATGATTATGTGGCGCGATTGGGTGGGGATGAGTTTGTGGTGGTGCTGCCGGGCCGCGACCGGATTGAAGTGAACGCGGTGATTGAGCGGCTTAACGCATTGGTGGAGGAAACGGGCGAGGAGATTTGCGGTTCCCCGCAGTTAGCTTTGAGCGTGGGGGCCGCATTTTATCCCCGCGACGGCAGTTCAGCGGAGCAGTTGTTGGCTACAGCAGATGAAAAGATGTACCAGATGAAAGAGGAGCACCGGCTGGGAGTGAAACAATACGCCGCCGCCGCAGGACGGCGGCAGACGGCGTATGTGGCCTAAAAACCGGGCTAGCCGCTCATCGAAGCCAGAAAATCGGCGTTAGCTTTGGTTTTGCCTAATTTGTCGAGCAGCAATTCCATCGTTTCCACTGGGCTGAGCGGATTTAGAACCTTCCGGAGAATCCATACGCGATTGAGTTCTTCGCGCGGCATAAGAAGTTCTTCCTTGCGCGTGCCGCTCTTGTTAATGTCGATGGCCGGGAACACGCGCTTATCGACAAGCTTGCGCTCCAGGTGGATTTCCATGTTACCGGTACCCTTGAATTCTTCGAAGATGACGTCGTCCATGCGGCTCCCGGTGTCAATGAGCGCAGTGGCGATGATTGTGAGAGAACCGCCTTCTTCGATGTTGCGCGCGGCGCCGAAAAAGCGCTTGGGACGCTGAAGCGCGTTTGAATCAACGCCACCGGAGAGCACTTTGCCGGAAGGAGGAACGATGGTGTTGTAGGCGCGGGCGAGACGGGTGATGGAATCGAGCAGGATCACTACATCTTTCTTGTGCTCAATAAGGCGCTTGGCTTTTTCGATCACCATTTCGGCGACTTGGACGTGACGGGTAGCCGGTTCGTCGAAAGTGGAAGCGATCACCTCGCCGCGCACGGAGCGCTGCATGTCGGTCACTTCTTCAGGACGCTCGTCAATTAACAGAACAATCAACGAGACTTCAGGGTGATTCGTAGTAACAGAGTTCGCGATGTTCTGGAGGAGCATCGTCTTGCCGGTACGCGGGGGCGCGACAATCAAACCGCGCTGACCCTTTCCGATAGGAGCGAGCAGATCCATCACGCGGCCGGAGAAGTTTTCGCGCGTGGTTTCAAGTTTCAGCCGCTCATTGGGATAGAGCGGCGTGAGATTGTCGAAGAAAATCTTGTTCCGGGCTTCCTCCGGCGGTTCAAAGTTGATGGCATCCACTTTGATAAGCGCAAAGTAGCGCTCGCCTTCTTTCGGAGGGCGAATCTGGCCGGAGACGGTATCGCCCGTGCGGAGGTCGAAGCGGCGGATTTGAGAAGGCGACACATAGACGTCGTCCGGGCCCGGAAGATAGTTGTATTCCGGTGCGCGAAGGAAGCCAAAGCCATCGGGAAGGCATTCAAGAACGCCTTCGGAGAAGATAAGACCGCTCTTTTCGGCTTGAGTCTGAAGAATCTTGAAGATGAGCTCCTGTTTTCTGAGGCCGGCGGCGCCGGCAACCTGGAGATCTTTTGCCACTTGGTTCAGCTTCTGGATATTCATATCCTTGAGCTCAACCAAATCAAGAGTGGGAGATCCGTTCTTAGCTTGCGCCGTCTTCCGGCGTTGGACGTGATTGGCCGGACCACCGCCAGTAGGAGCAGCCACCGGAGGAATACCACCCTGATCCGCGCCGGTCAACTCCGCTTTGTGGGCTTCGGAGCCGCGCGTATCGACGGCGCGCTCGGAAGGTCCGGTTTTCTCCGGAGCGGAATCGATTTTGTCGCCATGGATCTTATCGGAGGATTCCGCACGTTCCGCATGCGGGGAGTCTTTCCCCATTCCGGCACTGGCCGAAGGAGGATTATTGTCGCCGGCCGGATGGGAACTCTTGTCGCCGGTTCCGTTCTTATCCTGAATCTTGTCCTGGGCCGGAGGTGCTACTTGTGTTGTTGTGTTTTCGCTATCGCTTGCCAAATTTCCCTCACTCCCCGGCCAGTGATGGCCGAGAACGGCAACGGTTCCGCCGCGAGCTTCTGAATCGAAGCCAGACTGCGTTGTTGTTCCGCTTGGTTCAATTTATCCATTTTGGTCACTATGACCAGATACTGCCGATTCCGGGATTCGAGCCATTCTTTCAGAACCAAATCCTTCTCCATCCAACCGCGGCGTGCGTCGAGGATCAGGAAGGAGAGAATCAGCGTTGGGCGTTGCTCGAGATATCCATCAATCAGTTCTTTCCATTGGTTCTGGAAACCCTTCGGAACACGCGCATACCCATATCCCGGAAGATCGACGAAGTAGGAATTTCCCTCAATGCGGTAAAAATTGATGGTTTGGGTGCGCCCCGGTGTGCTGCTGGTAAATGCCAATCTCCTTTGGCCAATCAGTGTGTTTATTAGGCTGGACTTGCCGACGTTACTTCGACCCAGAAACGCAAACTCGGAGAGCCCGTCGGAAGGAAACTGCCCCGGCTGGTTCGCACTGACTACAAACTCTGCTTCCAAGATTGTACACCAAGTCGGAGGACGAGTGGGCGGGACTGTGCCCGCCCTATGGGTCCCACCCGTTCGGCGGGATTAATGAGCACGTTCGTCAGATTTCTGCATGTAGTCGAGCGCCGTGGGAGCAGGCAGCGGAAGCGCGATTACCTCGCGCTCAAGGGCAATTTTTAGAACTTCGTCCATTGACTCCACGAAGTGAAGCTTCATGACATTGCGGATGTTCTCCGGAATATCGGGAAGATCCTTCTCGTTGTCCTTGGGCATGATGGCCTCAGTGATGCCATGACGGTGGGCGGCGAGAAGTTTTTCCTTCAGACCGCCGATCGGAAGAACTTTGCCGCGAAGCGTGATCTCACCGGTCATGGCCACGTCGCCGCGAACAGGGTTGCTGGTCAGAGCGCTGCATATGGTAGTAGCCATGGTGATGCCGGCGGAAGGTCCGTCCTTGGGAATGGCGCCCTCCGGGATGTGGAGGTGGATGTCCAGGTTGCGATAAAAATCACGGGGTAGGCCCAACTGGTGGGAGCGCGAACGAACGTAGCTCATGGCCGCTTGGGCGGATTCCTGCATTACGTCTCCTAACTTACCGGTGACAGTCAGCTTGCCCTTGCCCTCCATGAGAGTGGCTTCTGTCGTGAGAATCTGGCCGCCGACTTCGGTCCAGGCCAAACCGGTTGCGGCGCCGATTTCGTTTTTCTTGCTGGCCTGCAAATCGCGGTACTTGAGCGGGCCGAGTAGTTCTGTCAACTTTTCGGTGGTGATGACGACGGGGCCGGCCGCCTTTGTCTTCGAACTCTGGTTATTGACGAACTGGCGGGCCACTTTGCGGCATACATTGCCCACTTCACGTTCGAGGTTCCGGACGCCTGCTTCGCGGGTATAGTACTGTACCAAGCCGTTTAGTCCGTCATCGGTGAATTCGATTTCTTTGGCCGAAAGACCGGTCTGCTCCATCTGCTTGCGGACGAGGAAACGGCGGGCGATTTCCTGCTTTTCAAGCTCGGTGTAGCCGGAGAGGCGAATCACTTCCATGCGGTCCTGAAGCGCGGCCGGAATGGTGTGCAGCACGTTGGCCGTGGCGATGAAGAAGACTTGGCTCAGGTCGTACTCGACATCCAGATAATGATCGACGAACATGTAATTCTGTTCGGGGTCCAGAACCTCGAGCAGAGCGGACGAAGGGTCACCTCGAAAATCCATGGCCATTTTGTCGATTTCATCAAGCATGAAGACGGGGTTCTTAGTGCCCGCTTTCTTCATCATCTGAATGACTTGGCCGGGTAGCGCGCCAATGTAGGTGCGCCTGTGGCCCCGCACTTCGGCCTCATCGCGGACGCCGCCGAGCGACATCCGTACGAACTTGCGGCCTGTTGCCTTCGCAACGGACATGCCGAGCGAAGTCTTACCGACGCCGGGGGGCCCCACGAAGCACAGGATGGAGCCTTTGGGATTTTTTACCAAGCGCCGCACAGCGAGGAATTCAAGAATACGGTCCTTGATTTTTTCGAGTCCGTAGTGATCGCTTTCAAGCACCTGCTCAGCAAATTGGAGATCGCGAATCTCTTTTGAGCGCTTCTTCCAAGGCACAGCGAGCAGCCAATCGAGGTAATTGCGGGAAACGGTGGATTCCGCCGACATCGGCGGCATATTTTCGAGCCGCTTGAGCTCGGTCATCGCCTTATCCAGGGCGTCATTGGTCATGCCCGCGGTTTCGATGCGCTTCTTCAGTTCATCGATCTCACTCTTTTCCCCGCGGCCGAGTTCTTTCTGGATGGCCTTGATCTTCTCGTTAAGGTAATACTCTTTCTGCGCCTTTTCCATCTGGCGCTTGACGCGTCCCTGGATGGTGCGGTCCACATTGAGCTTTTCGATCTCGATATCGAGCATCTCCGCCACCCTGGTCAGGCGGTCGATGGGGTCGAAAATTTCGAGCAGTTCCTGCTTTTCCTCAATGGTGAGCTGGAGATTCGCGCCGACCGTATCGGAGAGCTTGCCTGGGTCGTCGACCCGGATGGCGGCGATCATCGTCTCGTAATTCAGGTTCTGGCTTAGCTTCACGTACTGTTCGAACAGAGTGGTGACGCGGCCTACCAGAGCTTCGAGTTGGGGACCCGGTTCGATTTTAAAATTGAACGTGCGAACGACGGCGCGGAAAAATCCTTCGTCGTCGGTAACCGATACAACTTTGGCGCGCTCAACGCCTTCCACCAGAACCTTGATATTGCCGTCTGGCAGCTTAAGGCTTTGGACGATGTTGACCACGGTACCGACATTGTAAATTTCGTTGGGAGCCGGTTCATCGATCGAGGCATCGTGCTGGGTGGCCAGGAAGATCTGTTTACCGCCTGACATTGCCTCTTCGAGCGCGCGGACGCTGGATTCCCGCCCGACAACGAACGGCGTCATCATATACGGAAAAATGACGACGTCCCGAATGGGCATCATCGGTAAGCGCTTTGTGTCGGACTTTTCTTTGGATGTAAGCATCGGCGTTTAGGACAACTGACTGCGAGGAGGCTTCGGGAGAGGCGGAAGGGAAGACTAACCGGCTTTTTCGAGAAGCGTAAGGCTAATCTTCTGAGCCACTACCATTTCACGAGTTACCGTGAAATCCCGGATTTTTTTATATGACGGAATGTAATACATCAAGTCTAACATGAGTTCCTCAAGGATCATTCTGAGGCCACGGGCCCCCACTTTGCGCTCCATCGCGAGCGATGCGATGGCGTCGAGAGCTTCCTCGGCGAACTTCAGGCGGACATTTTCGAACTCGAAAAGTTTCTGATACTGCTTGACAATCGCGTTTTTGGGCTTGGTCAGGATCTGGATCAGAGCTTGCTTATCGAGATCTTCCAGGGTGGCGATCACGGGAATTCGACCGATAAACTCCGGGATAAACCCGAACTTCATCAGATCGGTCGGCTGGAGATGCTGCAGCATTTCATAATCCCGGTGACCGCTGATCGGGCGGTGCGCGGATGCCGGAGCGGGTTCTTCGAGGAAACCGATGGATTTCTTGCCGACGCGCCGGGCAATTACCTTATCGAGGCCAACAAAGGCGCCGCCACAAATAAAAAGGATATTCGAGGTATCGACCGGCGTAAACTCCTGATGCGGATGCTTGCGGCCCCCCTGAGGAGGCACGTTGGCGATGGTACCTTCGAGAATCTTGAGCAAGGCCTGCTGGACGCCCTCGCCTGAAACATCCCTGGTGATGGAGGGGTTCTCATCTTTGCGGCAGATTTTATCGATTTCGTCGATGTAGATAATGCCCTGCTGGCACTTTTGGACGTCGCCATCGGCAGCCTGCAGAAGTTTCAGAATAATATTTTCTACATCTTCCCCGACATACCCGGCTTCGGTGAGCGTAGTGGCATCAACGATGGCGAACGGGACGTCCAGAACACGCGCCAGAGTCTGGGCCATAAGAGTCTTGCCAGTCCCGGTAGGCCCGATCAGCATGATGTTCGACTTCGAGAGCTCGACATCCGAATTGCGCATTTTATTCATGTGGATGCGCTTTGAATGGTTGTAGACCGCGACGGCGAGCTTCCGCTTCGTGGCGTCCTGGCCGATCACATACTGATCCAGAAACTCTTTCACTTCCAGAGGTTTAGGAAGTTTTTGAGGGACGGAGGAGGGTTGATCCGGCTTGTCATCCTCAAGGATGGAATTACAGACCGCAATACATTCATCGCAGATGTACGCTCGAGGATAATCGCTGGGGGAGGAGATCAGCTTGCCAACAACATCCTGGCTTTTATGGCAGAAAGAACAGCGGAGTGTATCGTCGGTCCCGGCACGCTTCACGCAAATCTCCTTTCAGACTCCAACCAACGTACCTTTATTATCTCCCGAAACCCGATCGGAATCAATTGCATTCCGGGGCACTCCAGATCACGAATCGGCGGTTTTCTCGGCATTTTCAAAAAGAAATTGTAAAGTTTTTTCGGTTTGGATGTGAGAAGCGATGCGTCCCAGGGTTCCATTCTTTTCGAGTTTCGGACGGAGAGAAAGTACGGGTTCGCGCTCCTGGCGGGCCATACGCTCCACTTCGCGGTCCACTTCGTCATTGGTGGCGAAGATGGATTCCCGGCGGGAAACGGCTTCCAGCAGAAGCGAAGCCTTCACTTCGCGGAGGGCGCGGTCCTGCTGGGCGGCTCTAACCTTCTCCCAATCCAACTTTAAGGAATTAGGATCGACACCATCAGCCGCTAGGGAGCGCAAGCTTTGCTCCACACGGTTTTTAATCTGACGCTCGACGAAAACCTGGGGAACCGGGAACTCGTGCCGGTCGACCAGCGTATCGACCAGCTTGTTCTTGGCCTGCTCCTGAGCTTGAGATTGACGCTGAGCGAAAATTCCCTTCCGCACCATGGCGCGCAATTCATCCATGTTGCGGTAATCACCCAAATCCTGCGCGAATTCGTCGTTCAACTCCGGAAGGTCTTTGCGGCGGATCCCTTTCACGGTGCAGTGAAAGCGAACTGTTTTGCCCGCAAGCTTGTCCTGGCCGTAATCTTCCGGATAAGCAACGTCGAAATCTTTTTCTTCCCCGGGCGACATGCCCCGAAGGTTTTCGGAGAAGCCTTCGAGCGTATCTTTTCCGCCGATCTGAATGGCGATTTCATCGGTCTTAACCGGCTCTTCCACACCGGAAATACTTTCTAGTGAGATGACCGCGTAATCGCCCTCGGCCAAAGCCCGCGGTTCCTCGTTCACGAACGTTCCCTTGCTGTCCCGGATCTGATCGATGCGTTCGGCCACGTCTTCGTCCGTTACCTCGGGTTCAGCGTAAGGGACGGAAAGGCCGCGGTATTGGCCCAGTTCGATTTCAGGAGATACCTCAAACTCAGCTTTGAACCGGATCGGTTCGCCCGAGTGAAAGTGGACGTCTGTGATGGTGGGCCGGTCGACCGGGTGCAGGTTCTCTTGCTTAACCTGCTCCTCTAGAAAGCGGGGCACCAGATTCTCGAAAACCTGCTGTCGAATGTCGCCTTCGAAATGCTGGCGAATCATGCTGGCGGGCGCTTTGCCGGGACGGAAGCCCGGAATGCGGGCGCGCTTCTGAAACGATTCGACGGCCTTCGCAGTTTCCTGGTCGACGGCTTCGACCGGAATGGTGACTTCAAGGGAATGCTTACAGCCTTCTAACAACGCCAATCAGATATACCTCGGAGTAAAACCCTAAGCTTCAGGATAACATTGCGGTGCGAAAGCCGCAGGGTTCAGAGGATCCGCAGATGAAAGCCGCCGTCGACGTTTATCACCTGGCCGGTGGAGTAGTCCAAGTGGCCTTCGGCGATGGCGCGAATGGCGCGTGCGACATCCTGTGGCTCGCCCATGCGTTTTTGCGGGAGCAAACCTTGCGCAATTCGTTCCTCGTACACTTCTTCGACCTTGGCAATCATACTTGTGCGAACGATGCCGGGGCGTACTTCGAAAACAGAGATACCGTCCCCGGCCAAGCGCGCCGCCCAGAGAGCCGCGGACATGCTGAGAGCAGCTTTCGAAATACAGTATTCGGCGCGATTCACGGAAGCGGCGTAGGCGGAGATAGAGGTAACGAAGACGATCCGCCCCGATTTCCTGGCCGCCATGACGCGGGCTGCGAGTTGTGTGAGGAAGTGCGGGCCCTTCAGGTTCACGCCGATCAGCTCGTCGAAGCTTTCCTCGGTGGCGTCGAGGATGTCGCGGCGCTCGCGAGGGGCGATCCCCGCGTTGTTGACTAACAGATCGAGCTGGCCGAAACGCTCAAGCGTGAAAACGATCAGCCTTTCGCGATCCGAGGCCGCCGAAACATCGCACTGGGTGATGACGCAGCCTGTTTCGGCGGCGAGCGATTCGGCAGCATCCAGGCGGCCTCGATATGTGGCGACCACCTGGTGGGTTTTCGAAAGTTCCGTAGCGATACCGCGCCCAATCCCGCGGCTTCCCCCGGTTACAACGGCAACCGGCCGGGAGGTGTCCATTACGCGCGGACAGTATAGGAAAGCGTGAAAACCAGGCGCGTTTCGGAGGGAATTCTAACCCGCTGTCCCTTGCCTAGTTC
>JALYXI010000444.1 GCA_030947245.1 Acidobacteriota bacterium | reverse complement strand
TTGCGGGTCATCCTCGCGGCCGCCGGTCTGAGGCATGACCAGCGTTACACGCTCGATATCGCCGAGTAATGGATTCTGCTTAATGGACCCGGACTGGGTCACTGTCGCGGTGCTTGGAAGACCCCGCGGAAATCGCGGCGAAGTTACCGCTATCCCCCTTTCCAGCGAACCCGCCCGCTTCGCTGAACTTTCTGAAGTGTTCCTGTTTGGCGCCGGAACGCGCCTCCAGGTGGAATCCGCTTGGTTCCATTTGGGGACCTTGGTCTTCAAATTTAGCGGTATCGATTCCATCTCCGATGCCGAAGCACTTACAGGCGCCGAAGTGCGCATCCCGTTCTCCGAGCGCCGCCCGCTCGAACCGGGACAGTATTATCACTACGACCTGCTTGGCTGCGAAGTGCGTGACCGCGTATCCGGCGCCCTGATCGGCGCGGTGACCGGCTTCGAAGAGGGAGGCTCCTCCGGCCTGCTCCAAGTCGGCCCCACCCTGCTGATCCCTTTCACCAAAGCAATCTGCGTTTCCATTCGCCCCGAAGCCCGCGAAATTCTAGTTGATCTTCCGGAGGGTCTGCTCGAATTGAATCAGTGACCTTTCACATCGTCACCATCTTTCCGGAATTTTTCACCGGTCCGTTCGCGCACGGAGTGGTAGCCCGCGCCGCCGGAAAGGGCGCTCTTCAAATCAAGATTCACAATCTTCGCGGCTGGACTAACGACCTGCACCAGACCGTGGATGACCGGCCATTCGGCGGTGGCGAAGGCATGCTGCTGAAACCCGGCCCCTTATTTGACGCGGTGGAATCCATCCTGCCGGCGCGCAATTCCTCGCATCGCGTGATTCTTCTTTCCGCGCAAGGACCCCGTTACACCCAGGCCGCCGCTCGCCGCTTGGCTGCCTATGCCGAGATTGTCCTCCTCTGCGGACGTTATGAGGGCGTGGATGAGCGTGTGGCCGAACACTTGGCGGACGAAGAACTTTCGGTTGGCGACTACGTCCTGTCGGGCGGTGAATTGGCTGCCGCGGTCGTGGTCGATACCGTGGCCCGCCTCGCTCCCGGGGTCCTCGGCAACAGCGATTCCGCTCTCTTTGAATCCTTCTCGGAAGAAGGCATCCTGGACTGCCCGCAATACACGCGCCCGGCTGATTTCCGCGGTTGGAAAGTTCCCGAAGTCCTGCTCAGCGGCAATCACGAGGAGATTCGCAGATGGCGCAGGGAAGCGGCGCTTAACAAATCCCGCGGCTCAGGCTGATGCTTTCCTGTTCTTTCAGCTGCCGTGGCACTTCTTATATTTTTTACCGCTGCCGCAGGGGCAGGGATCGTTGCGCCCGACCTTATCGCCGGTCACAATCGTTTTGGTAGCTGAGGCTGTCCCGTCGCCCCCGCCAAACTGAAGCTGGGCCATTTCCCGGTCCTTGTTTCGCTCAATCTTGCGCGTGAAGTCCTGAAGCTGCGCCTGGGCTGCCTGGCGCTCCTGCTCCTGGCGCTGCTGCTCCAAGCGTTCAGCTTCGGCATCGAACTCCTCTTCTTCATCGCCCGGATCAAGGTCGCTACCGGGATCGAAATGTAGCGCGGGGCGTCCGGCTTCGAAGGTGAAGGTGAAGAGGATGCGGACCACCTCGTCTTCAATGCGGTCCATCATGTCGCTGAAGAGCGTGAAGGATTCCTTCTTGTACTCCACCAGCGGATCCTTTTGGCCATAGCCGCGCAGGCCGATGCCTTCCTTCAGGTGATCCATCGAAAGCAGGTGATCTTTCCACTGGTCATCCACCACTTGCAGCATGATCATGCGTTCGGTCTGGCGCATGATGTCCGGGCCGATCAGGTCTTCCTTCTCCTGATAGCGGTGCACGAGTTGTTCGTAGATGGTGTCCTCAATCTCGCCACGGGTCTGACCGGCGAAATCGGTCCCTTCGAGTTTGTGGCCGAACTGGCTGTAGACGTCGGTTTGCAAGTTGGCGATGTCGAACTGATCGGGATGCGTGCCTTCCGGAGCGCGCATATCGATGAACTGGCCGATCAGGCCGCGGGTCATTTCAAGCACATGAGCCTTTTGATCGGCGCCTTCGAGCAGATCGCGGCGCATCTTGTAAACGGAGGTACGCTGCTTGTTCATCACATCGTCGTACTCCAGCAGGTGCTTGCGCGCTTCGAAGTTCTGAACTTCCACGGCCTGCTGAGCGGCTGCGATGCGCTTTGTAATCAGGCGCGATTCGATCGGCACGTCTTCCTCCATGCCAAGACGAAGCATGAGATTCTGCATGCGTTCCCCGCCGAAGATCCGAAGGAGATCGTCCTGGAGGGAGAGATAAAAACGGGAACTGCCGGGATCCCCTTGACGGCCGGCGCGGCCGCGAAGCTGGTTATCGATGCGGCGGGAATCATGACGTTCGGTGCCGAGGATATGCAGGCCGCCCAGGGCGACCACTTCGTCGTGTTCCCTTTCGGTCTGAGTCCTATATTTGGCGAGAGTCGATTCCCATTCGGCCTTGCCCGTTTCTGTAGAGAGCAGAATGTCAGCATCTTTGCCGGCTTTGCGCAAGGCTTCGCGGGCCATACTTTCGGCATTACCGCCCAGCAGGATGTCCGTACCGCGCCCGGCCATATTGGTGGAAACCGTGACCGCGCCCTTTCGCCCGGCCTGGGCAACGATGGAGGCTTCCCGTTCATGATTCTTTGCGTTCAGGACTTCGTGCTTGACGTTCAGTTTTTTCAGAACGCCCGAGAGACGCTCCGATTTCTCAACCGAGATGGTGCCGACAAGAACCGGCTGGCCCCGCTCGGTATATTCCTTGATCTCTTTTGCCGCATTGCGGAATTTTTCGTCTTCGGTGCGAAACACCAGATCCTGATGCTCGATGCGCAGCATCTTGCGATTCGTAGGAATTTCGACGACATCGAGTTTATAGATTTTGCCGAATTCGGACGCTTCGGTCATGGCGGTACCGGTCATGCCCGCGAGCTTCTTATACATCCGGAAGTAATTCTGAAAGGTGATCGTGGCGAGCGTCTGGTTCTCACGCTCAATTTTCACGTTCTCTTTGGCTTCCACGGCTTGGTGGAGGCCATCGCTCCAGCGGCGGCCCGGCATCAGACGCCCCGTGAACTCATCGACTATGATGACTTCACCATCTTTGATGACGTAGTCCTTATCGATGTGAAACAGAACGTGCGCTTTAAGGGATTGCTGCACATTGTGGTTCCACTCAATGTACTCGGGCTCGTAGAGATTGGGAATGTTGAGAAGCTTTTCTACCTTAAGCACGCCCTGCTCGGTGAGAGCGGCGGAGCGGTGTTTTTCGTCCACTGTGAAATCGCCTGTGGTGTACTTTTCGCCGGGTTCTTTGCCTTCGATCACCTCGCCGCGGACCAAGTGGGGGATGATGCCGTTGACCTTATAGTATTTGTCTGTGGACTGCTCGGAAGGGCCGGAGATGATGAGCGGAGTGCGGGCTTCATCGACAAGGATGGAATCCACTTCGTCGACAATGGCGAAGTTGTGCCCGCGCTGGACGCAGTTGGCAAGCTGAAACTTCATGTTGTCGCGCAGGTAATCGAAGCCGAATTCGTTGTTGGTGCCGTAGGTGATGTCGGCGCCGTAGCTGTCCTGGCGTTCGGCGTCCGTCAGGTCGTGGACGATGATGCCGGTGGTCAGTCCGAGAAAGCGGTAGAGGCGGCCCATCCATTCGGCGTCGCGGCGGGCCAGATAGTCATTGACGGTGACGACGTGGACGCCCTGGCCGGGGAGGGCGTTGAGGTAACTGGGAAGGGTGGCGACAAGCGTCTTGCCTTCGCCGGTTTTCATTTCGGCGATTTTGCCCTGATGAAGGACCATGCCGCCGATGAGCTGGACATCGAAATGGCGCATATTTAAAACGCGGCGGCCGCCCTCGCGAGCTACCGCGAACGCTTCCACCAGAAGTTCATCCAAGGTGGCGCCTTTCGCGATTCGTTCCTTGAAGTCGATGGTTTTTGC
>JALYXI010000434.1 GCA_030947245.1 Acidobacteriota bacterium | reverse complement strand
CCAAAAAGCTGATCCACCACGGGCGCATAGCACTCCACCTGCTCGGCTACGTTCCGCTCTCGCGTGGAATCCACCCACTTGTTCAATACAGCCGTGATTTGCGCCCGCGCACTTTGCTGCGAGGGCGCCACGGCGATATCCGGTACTGGAACCGGCTGCGTCCGGGCCGCCGGTTTCGTCTCTGTTTTATGAGCGGGCTGCTCTTTCGCCAATGGCTTTTGCTGCACATGAACTGGCGTTCCGGAAGGATGGAAAAGCCAAACAAAGAGGAAAGCGAAGATAACCACCAGGGCCCCCACGGCGAGAGCCTCGGCACTGGAGCGCGCCAGCGATTTACGTGCGGGAGTCTTCTTCACCGGGCGCTCCGCGTAGAAACTTGGAATAGGCACAAAGGCCGCCGCTTCTATCGTCTCCGCAGGAGGCGTAGCCTGCACTACCGGCTCGGGAGCAACAGGCTCTGGATCGAGAACCATGGTCGAGAGCCTTTCCGCAAAGCTGCTCACGCTGAGACGGTGTATGGGGTCGGTTTCAAGCAACTCGCGTACCGTGTCGCCAAGCGGCGCCGGAATTGCGTGCGGGTGATTTCGATTGTCCGCGCGTTCTTTTTTGTCCCCGCGAATCTCTCCGCCATGCGCCAGCGTTTTGTTCAGCAATAATCCTAACGACCACGCATCCCACGCGGGAGAAACCAGTCCTTCATAGGCTTCGGGCGGTGTATTCAGGTCAGGGCGGATTAACAGGTGGCGCGTATCGCTGCCCCTGTATTTGCCTTCCATCCGCAATTCGGTATAGTCGGCCAGCTTCCAGGTTCCACCTACATTCCATACGGAACCCGCCTGCAAAGCGCAGTACACCAAGCTTTCGCGATGAAGATAGTTGAGAGCCGCCGTGAGCGGCAAAACAAGTTCACGGACCACATTCAGATCGAACGGCTCTTTTACGACTACATCCCTGAACGTGAAATTAAATGCCTCAGTGACAAAATAAACGTGGAACGCGCCATCCGCCTCAAAACTACCGCTCCGGAAAACAGGGACTAGATTTGGATGGGGCAGGAATTCAGCTTCTTTCAGCCGGTTTAGAAGCGCGTCGGCGCTCTCACGAGCCGTTTCCGTCACAACCGCGACCAGCGATTTACCGTCCTCGGCGGGAGCTGTCCGGTAGATCACCTGATTTGCGGCGCGCGACACGACAGAAAGGAGAGGCAAATCAACGGCAGATTCGGTTTGCGTTTGTTCCCTATCCAGCACGGTCATATTTTATTAATATGGGAGTCGAAGTATCGTTATTTACAGGTGGAGGGCCGCTCCCGGCGGCGAAATGAAATCTTTATTACAATTACGAGTGGCAGCCGCATTGCTGCCTGCCGACCATGGCTGAGCTTAAGAGTTTTCGGGTTTTCGGCGACGACGGACCGATCGGCACCTTGCGCGCTTCCGCCCGCTTCCTTGACAATCGAACCGAGAAACAGGTGACTTTGGATGATGGCAATACGATTCAAGTCCCTTCGGCAGACTTGGAAGTGCAGCCGGATGGCTCTTTCTACTTGCGGCGGCGTTTGACGTTCCCAGCGAGCCAGCCAGCCGCGCCCGAACAGCAATTACCCCCGCCTGACGCCGAGCCGGAGGAACCCTTGCCACAAGTTGTCAAACCGAACATACTGGGATCTTTTTTTTCCGAAGATTACACGATTGAACGAGTCTCGATCGGGCGCATCGTCCAATCCACGCCGGAACAGCGGCAGGAGGGAGACACTTTGGTGCTTCCAGTGGTAGAGGAAATCCTGGTATCGGAGAAAAAGATTCTGCTACAGGAGGAGATCCGAATCACCCGCAGGAGAAAAGCGGTAACGGAAATCCGCCAGGTGACCTCGTCAGATCTGCCTTCTTCGTAGAACAGCGTCTGACCGCCGGGCGGCGGCGGCACGTGGCCAGGCTCCCAAAAAAGCCACAAACGCTCCACCGGTCAGAATCAGGGCATTTCTGGCCTGTGCCTGGTTTTGGAACGAATAACCCAGTCCATAAAAGAACCCTTTTGCAAACAGGATGAACACACCGAGCGCGAAAAGGAACAGGAGAATCCGGAAACGCCCCGCCATCGCGAGCAGCACGCAAAGCAGCCCAAGTACTCCCAGGCCAAACAGCCAGCCAGGCAGGTGGCTGGAATCCCAGGGAAGCCAACGGAGCTCCAGTAGTTCGTTTCCGCTGAACATGGTTACAAGGGCAACTCCGATCGCCATAATGCACAGAACGGCTTCAAAAATCCAGCTATAGACCCGGAACACGCCTCTTAGAACATCCACTTGCCAGGACCCCCTTTGCGCAAACGAAACTGACAGTCTATCAAGCTTGGAACCAGACCGTTTGTTGTTCCACCGTGCGAAGCATCGCTATCGGTTATAATCGGTTATAAGAGGTTAGAAGCCGCGAGTGATACAGCCGGAAGCAGTTTTGCGGCCGCGGGAGCGGGAGGTCCTGCTTTCTATTGTCCGCGAGTATATCCAGAATGGCGAGCCCCTGGGGTCTCGGACACTCTCTAAGCTGTACCACGCCTCTCTCAGCCCCGCCTCCATTCGCAACGTGATGGCAGATTTGGCCGACGCTGGATATCTTTATCAGCTGCACACGTCCGCTGGCCGTATACCGACCGAAAAGGCGCTCCGGCTCTACGTTTCCACTCTGAATACACGAACCACGCCGGGTACCCGGGACGCGCGGCTGATCGCCGGCTTCATTCAGGATCTGAGCAATGCCACTTCCGTGGAAGCCTGCATTCAGCGCACATCCCAGGTGTTGACGGAGATGACGAGAAACTGTGGCATTGCCGCCGCTTTGCCCGGAACCGATCAGGAACTTGAGCACATTGAACTCATCGGTCTTTCCGACCGCCGGGTGCTGATGATCTTAGCCACTCGCGACCGCATGGTCCGGAACCGGATTGTCACTCTGGACGAGGTGATGCCGCCTGAAGATCTAAACTCTCTCCGGAACTATGTCAATCGCAATTTCGCCGGCTGGAAGCTCACCGACGCCCGGCGCGAACTATTGCGGCGCATGGAAGAAGAGCGCGCGGAATACGACGCCGTGCTGCGCCAACTGACGGTGTTGTACCAGAAAGGCCTTCTCGAAGTGGATCATAATCCGTGGATTCACATGGAGGGCGCGTCGAATTTGGTCGGGCTGGACCTGCACATCACGCGCGAAAGAATGCGCGACCTGTTTCGCGCCTTGGAGGAAAAGAAGCGCGTCATCGAACTCCTGGACCGGTTCTTAGAAGAGACTCACGGCGAGGTGGGCGTTCACATCGGTCTCGAAGATGCCCATCCTTCCATGAAAGAGCTTGCATTGATTGGACTTTCCCTTCCGTTGCCGGGCGGTTTGATTGCGCGGATTGCCGTGTTGGGGCCCATCCGGATGCATTATGAGAAGGTGGTCGCGGCCGTTCTGCACATCGGCCAAGCGTTTGAACGCGCACAAGCCTGACCGTCGCGGGAGATGGGCCTGAACTGTTAACCTGAAATTACCGTGAATACTGACGCACCCAAGCCGAATCTGAAGGATATGCCCGCCCAAAACGCTGCCACTGGCCAAGGGGAAGGGTACTCGAACAACAGCAACCAAGTCGAGGATGTTTCCGGGGTCCAGCTCGCCTCAGAAGTGACCGCGCTTACCGCGGAACGGGATCACTTGGTAAAGGAGAAAGCCGAACTGCAGGATCGCGTATTGCGGCTGCAGGCTGAGTTTGACAATTTTCGCAAGCGCAGTGAGCGCGACCGCTCTGAATTTTCGCAATACGCGGGCATGGAAGCCGTGCGCGAAATCCTGCCGGTCCTGGACAACTTTGAATTGGCCCTGAAAACGGAAACCGCCGACAGGCACTATGCCAAAGGCATCGAGATGATCTACCAGCGCATGACCGAGAGCCTGAAAAAAATGGGGCTGGAACCGATCGAAACCGCCGGGGAAAAGTTTGATCCGCACCTCCATCAAGCCGTGGAGCAGGTTCAGACTTCCGATGCCGCCGACCACACCATCCTGAGCGATTTTCAGCGGGGCTATCGTTTCAAAGGTAAGCTCCTGCGGCCTTCCATGGTGAAAGTAGCGGTCCGCGCTTAATTTGGGTTTTTCATGCCAGTGACAAAACGCGATTATTACGAGGTGCTGGGCGTCGGACGCGAAGTCGACGACTCGCAACTAAAGGGCGCTTACAGGAAATTGGCGCTGCAGTATCACCCGGACCGCAATCCGGAAAATCGAGAAGCGGAAGAGCGCTTCAAGGAGGCGGCGGAAGCTTACGCCGTGCTTTCCGACAACCAGAAGCGTGCCGCATACGACCGCTTTGGACACCAGGGCGTCGAACAGATGGGCGGAAGCGGCGGCTTCGACCCGAACGGCTTCGATCTGGGAGACCTTTTCAGCCAGTTCGGGTTCGGCGACATACTGGGCCGCGGCCAGCGGCAGAACCGCATGGTACGCGGAGAGGATGTCCGCTACGATCTCCAGATCAGCTTTGAGGACGCCGCGTTCGGCATGACCGCCGAAATCCAGGTGCCCCGCCGCGAAAAGTGCGGCCGCTGCGACGGCGGGGGCGCCGAACCGGGCAGCGCCTCTTCCACCTGTCCCCAATGCAAAGGGCGCGGCGAAGTGCTTTACCAACAAGGGTTTCTCTCCGTGCGCCGCACCTGCAATCAGTGTGGCGGCACTGGCAAGGTCATCCGGAATCCATGCCGGGAATGCCGCGGCGAAGGCTTTGTTCAGGTCCATCGCAAGCTGAAGGTCACCATCCCGGCGGGAGTCGCGGATGGCAACCGGCTCCGCCTGACGGGCGAAGGCCAACCCAGCCCGAACGGCGGTCCGACCGGCGATCTTTACGTCTTTCTTAAGGTGAAAGAGCACCCGTTTTTCGAACGCCACGAAAACGACCTGCACTGCACAATTCCCATCAACGTGTCTCAAGCGGCGCTCGGAGCTGAAATTAAGGTGCCTACGCTCGGGGAACCGGCAACGGTCAAGGTTCCCGAGGGCTCGCAAAGCGGCGTTCAAATTCGATTGAAAAAACAGGGAATTGCGCAGGTGAACGGCCATAGCCGGGGAGACCTAGTGATCCATATCCAGGTCAAGACGCCTTCTAAGCTGACCCGGGAACAGCGCAAACTCTTCGAACAGCTTCATGAAACTCTTCCGGCCGATAACGAACCCAGCGAGAAGGGCATCTTCGAGCGCGTGAAAGACTACTTCGTTTAGTGAGTGTGGTGGGCGTGGGAATGCGCCGCATCCACCGCGATCACGCAACCTTTGCGCGAAACCACGCAACCGACGTGCTCAAACTGCACGGTGGTATGGCCGATCCGAAACTTGTGATCCAAGACGTGGTTGATCCGTTCCAGCACGCAATTGCTTTCTGAAGGCGGAACATCGTCAATCACCACGTGGCAACTCATCGCGCGTGAGTTGGACCCCAGACTCCAGACATGCAGGTCGTGTACCTCCAAAACGCCCTCCACGAGTCCCAGTTCCCGGACCAATTCACTCAACTCAATCCCTCGCGGCAGGCCTTCCAGCAGGATATTCATCGACTCCTTGATGATGTCCCACGCCGTGTAAACAATCAGCGCCGCAATCACAAGTGACAGTACGGTGTCGATCTGTAATACATGCGAAAAATAAATCGCAATGCCGCCGATCACAATGGCTGCCGAACCGAGCAGATCTCCCAGCATATGGACAAACGCGCTCCGGATATTTATGTCCGTGCGCCGCGCCGCGTTCAACCCGAACATGATGCCGCCGTTCAACAACAAGCCCAAACCAGCCACCCCAATCATCACCAACGGCATCACCGGCTCCGGGTGCAGCAGCCTCTCGTAGCCCTCCCAGAAGATCCAACCGGAGAGCAGCACCAACGTCAGCGCATTCACAAACGCAACCAGAACCCCGGCGCGCTGATACCCGAACGTTTTCACGTGATCGGCCGGCTTATCCTGGAACCACACGCCCACCCACGCCAGCAGCAGAGCCAAGGCGTCCGTCGCGTTGTGCCCGGCGTCCGACAGCAGAGCAAGGCTACCCGCCTTCAACCCGGCCGTGACCTCCACGGCCACAAACAACAGTGTTGCCACCAGCGACCAACTCAGCACCTTGCCGGTGGAGGGCACGTGTGAATGAGAATGCGTAAAGTAAAACTCCTGCTTCAATTGTACGGCGGAGCCGCCGGAAACCGCACTCCCATCTCCGAGGGTCCGCAGTTCTTGCATCGTGATAATCCGACTTCACGGGAATTTGCTCAGAAAAAAGATACGAGGCTACCCGAAGGGACCACGACCGGAACGACTGCGGCTATCCCGCTCGGCGGGAATTTAGGTCTAAGGGATCCGGGCTCTGGGCCATCAGCCAAGCACGAGGCGCCGCCTGAAATCGGCTCACGCAACTCACCGGCGAAGGAGTGACAGGGAACTCACCGCGTCAACGGCAGTGTGATGGGCCGCCGCTCGCGGCTGGAGCGGTAAATCGCGGTAAACATCTCCACTACGCTTCTGCCTTCCTCACCACTCACGGAAACGGGCCTGCCTCCTAGGATTGCGTCAAGAAATTCGGCAATCTGCAACTCGTGATAGCGCTCCGCGGCGTTCCGCTGAGCCGCAAAGCGCGCCCGGTCCTCCGCTTGGAACTGCTCCAGCAGATATTCTTCACCGGGAATATTCCACAGGTCGTTGAACGCCGGCCCTCCCGGCCCGGACATTCCCGCAACAAACGTCGCGCCGGTATCCGTTTCCACCCCGGCTGAGGCTCCATTTGAACCGTGCACATGCAGTTTCGTCCACAACCCGGGCTTCTGCGAAAGACTAACCACCAGCGAGCCCAATCCCCCATTCCGAAACCGCAGCGTTGCGGTCGCGGTATCTTCAACCTCGATGTAGGGATGGTTTAGATTGGCGACATACCCTGAAATCTCATCGATAGGCCCCATGAACCACTGAAGCAGGTCCAGGTGATGCGGAGATTGGTTCACCAGTACTCCGCCGCCCTCCGTGTCCCATCGCCCGCGCCATGGGTCAGAGCGGTAATACGCTTCGTCGCGCCAGCTGAACATCGCAACGGTCGCCAGTACAGGCCGTCCCAGCTTGCCATCTTCAATCGCGCGCTTCACCCGTCGCACGGGCTCGAAAAATCGCCGCTGGCTCACCACGCCCAACTGCACGCCGTTCCGTTTTGCCGCCGAGATCATCAGGTCGCAATCGGCTAAATTCGACGCCAGCGGCTTTTCGACCAACACATGCGCTCCGGCGTCCATAGCCGGAACGGCTGCTTCGGCATGCAACGGATGGGGCGTGCACAGGCACACGGCCTCAACCTGCGCGTCCCGCACCATCGCGCCTGCGTTCGCAAACGCCTCAGTCCCATAGCGCTCGGCGAAGCCGGCCGCGCGCTCCAAGCTGCTATCGCAGACTGCGACGAAATCAGATTCCGGCAAACGCCGTAGCGCCTCCGCATGCAGCGCGCCCACTTTGCCGCATCCCACAAGCCCCGTTCGTAAACGCCTCACAGGGCGTCCTGTGGAAAGTACCTGCGATTCATCCGGTGCAGGAATTCGAGCGATTCCCGCATCTCATCCATCCCGTTCACGCCATCCTCAATGCTCACCCACCCGCGATAGCCACTCCGGGCCAGGATGCTGAAGATGGCCGGATAATCATTCACGCCCTTTCCCGTCACGCCATGTTGCAGCGTCCCGTCGGGCGCAAGATGCCGGTCGCTGGCATGCATACTGACGACGGATCCCGCGACAGCTTCCAACAGAGCAATCGGGTCGTCCCCCGCAACTAAGGCGTTAGAAGGATCGTATTGCACGCCGAATGCAGGGTTGCCGCGGAACTCCGCCACTACTTGAAGAAACAAGTCCTGCTTCTGCGCAAACTCCGGATACTGCCATTTGCCGTCCTTGTAGTGATTCTCAAGACCCAGCACCACGCCGTATTCCTGTGCGACAGGAAGCACCTTCCGGATTGCCTCAAACACCCACTCCAACCCCTGCTCCCTCTCTACTTCCGGATAGCGCTGGCCCGTCAACACCCGGCACACGGTTCCCGCTCCCCCCAAGCGGTGCGAGGCCCGGATCAATTCCGCTTCCCGCTCCACCTCCCGTGCGCGGAAGTCGGCATCCGGATGCGTGAAGTCCGGTGAACAGCACAGCATGGGGATTTGAAAGCCGGCGTCTTGAACGGCCGAACGCACCTGATCCAAATAGTCCTGGTTCAGCGAAGGGAAGAACCCCTCATACATCTCAAGCCCCTGGGCCGGCAGCGCGCGCGCCTGTTCGATCCAATCGAAGACAGTCATGCTCCGCGCCACAGAGATGGCATGGAGGTAACACTTAGGAAATGCGGAAATTTTCACTTGGCAAGGGCTAACCGGTGGCCCTTTTCTTCTTCGTATGCGGAACCGTCGCTCGCTCAGGACCTTTCTTCTGCGCCGCCTTCTCAAGGCTTTTCTTCAGCGCATCCAGAATATCGATCGGCTTCGCGCGCATCGGCGCCACCGCGGCAGTTTCCTCCGCAACGGGTACATTCTTCACCTTTTGATCGATTAGAGCCTGTACCCGCTCTCGATACGCATTGGCGTACTGCTCCGGTTGGAACGGTCCCGCCAGATGCTTGATGAGCGTGGCGGCCAATTCCAGTTCTTTTGCCGAAACTTGATCCGGATTGGCGGCAAATTCTTCATCCCGCCGAACCTCATTGGCATAGAACATCGTATGACCCACCAACCCTTTGCCGCCGGTGCGCACTACCAGAATCTGTTCCCGCCCGTGCATGGCAAGTTGCCCCAACGCCGCAAACCCTGTCTTTTTCATTGCAGCGAATAGCAGCGAATACGGCTTTTCCCCGCCCGGATCCGGAACCAGAAAGTACGATGCATCCAGATACGCCGGATCGATCTCGTCCCAGTGCACGAACTCCATCACCTCCAAATCGCGCGACGTACTCTTTGCCAGCTTCCGGATTTCGGCCGGATCGATGGCAATAAATCGATCTTTCTCAAACTCATAGCCCTTGACTACTGGTGTAACCACCGGCGCATCGGGAGGCTCCGCCGCTGCGCGGGTTATGCGATCTTCGGGCGTATATACCGGCTCAGGCGCCGGGGAAGGACGGATAGCCGCCGCGCGCACCGCAACGGGTCCTGGTTTTTTCACTTCAGCGGTAACGGGTTGAGACTCAGGCTCAGGGTCCTCATCCTCCGGCCGCTTTCGCAAGTTGCGAAACCGAATTGTCTCCCGCCGCGCGGCCGCAAACAGCTTCACGGGAAACGTCACCAACCCGAAAGTAAGCTGTCCCCTCCAAACCGCAGTCGCCATACACCTCGATTTGCAATTCTCCGGCCAGATAGCAAAGCTATCATCTATCTAAATGAGCGATTCCGAAACCCGCCATTATTCCTGGGACGCCGTTCCCCTTGAAACCCTCAGCGATACCATTTCGCGCAAGCTTATCACCGGACAACGCATTATGGCGGCCCAGGTATTCCTCAAAAAGGGCGCCGTCGTTCCCCGGCACCACCATGAAAACGAGCAGATTACCTACATCCTAGAGGGCGCTCTGGAATTCGAAATCGCCGGAAAGCACACAGTCGTCCGGCGAGGGGAAGTCCTTCACATTCCGCCGAATGTTCCTCACCAGGCCGTCGCCCTCGAAGACACGCTGGATCTCGACATCTTCAGCCCGCCTCGTGAAGACTGGCTTTCCGGCCAGGACGCATACCTTCGAAAGTAGCCGCCATGGATCTCGGTTTGAAAGGAAAAGTGGCCATGGTTGTGGCGGCGAGTCAGGGTTTAGGTAAGGCGGTCGCGCTCGCCCTCGCGCGCGAAGGCGCCCGAGTCGCCATCTGCGCCCGGACTGAGGCTACTCTTCAGCAAGCCGCCCACGAAATTCGGGCCGAAACCGGAGCGGACGTGCTTTCCTACGCTGCCAATGTAGCCGATTCCCGCCAAGTCCAGTCCTTCGCGGCCGAAGTCCGCGCCCGTTTCGGCCATATCGATATCTGCGTCGCCAACGCGGGCGGGCCCCCCTCCAAGCCATTCTTCGAAACCACGCCGGAAGACTGGCGGTCGGCTGTGGATCTGAACCTCCTCAGCACCGTTACTCTCGCGCGGGAAGTGCTGCCCGGCATGTGCGCTCAGCAATGGGGCCGATTCGTCGCGATCACCTCAGTCGCCGTCAAGCAACCGATAGACGGCCTCATCCTCTCCAATTCGGTGCGGGCCGCTGTCGCCGGCCTGACCAAGACTCTGGCGAACGAGTGCGGCCCCTACAACGTCCTGGTAAATAACGTTTGTCCCGGATACACAGCGACGGAGCGGCTCCGCTCTCTGATTGGCAAAGACACTGCCGCTCAGGAACGCTTGGCCGCGCAGATTCCTCTGAAGCGCTTCGGCAAACCTGAGGAATTTGCCGCTGTCGTCGCATTCTTATGTTCTGAACAGGCGAGCTACGTTTCCGGGGTCACCTTAGCCGTGGATGGAGGCCTTGTTCGCGGCCTTATGTAGAAATCCGCGGCTTACGCATCTTGTTTAATTCTTCCGGAAAAACCGCATGTCCCGCCGGTGGAGGATACAGCGCATGCAGCGCTTCCAACCGACGCCGTACCGAACGCGACGGCATCTGCCTCGGGCCGGTTTCCACATCGATATCGCAGCAGATTCCGTGCAGGTACAAAGTCAGCGTGTCCACAAATGCCTGCTTTGCATACTCGCGGAAGGCCTTGGACTCTTTCGCGACCGGCTTTCCCTGCAACGGCTGCTTCATTTTCCAGCTTCTCTCGTCCACCTCGCCGTTTACCTTGGCAACCATCTCCTCCGCCACCAGGTTTACGAACGATTCAGCCGCTTCTTTGCTCCAATCGCGCGCCATCAACTGCGCGATCTCATGATAGAAGCTGTAGTGAAACTCGGAAACCTCTTCATCCTGAACCGCGAAAATCAGCGTCGCCACATCCTTCTGGACCAGGCGGAAGGACTGTGTTTGATGCACGAGCGGCACCGGGTGGAAACTCACTCGCACGGGACTCTTGTCCTCCAACTTCTCAAGAAACGGAACCAGCATCACGGCCACCGTGCGCAAATGCGCGCAGACGGCTGGGGGCAGCGCGGAAATCGGCTCCTGCAGGTACCGCCGCACATCCTCGTGCGCCATGGGTGGCGAGCAAAGGTACGAAAACTGGTCATTGATCGGAACCAATTGGCTCCTGGATCTGTGGGCGAAATCCTCCGGCTTGACGGCTGAGGAAAGCGTTTCAACGGGCATTCACGGTCTTTGCAATAAGCTATGCGATTGTAACAGAGGATGCCCCCAGCCCCGCCGTCGGTCCTTGTCTCCGCGGGGGAAGCTTCGGGTGACCGTTACGCCGCCCTTTTGGTGGAGGAACTGCGCCGCCGCTGGCCGGAAACCGCGTTTTTCGGTTGCACCGGCCCTCGTCTACGAAACGCCGGCGTCGAGACCGTGATTCCGTCTGAAAATCTGGCGGTGGTCGGGCTGATAGAAGTGCTTGCCCACCTGCCGCGCATCTACGGCGAATACCGCAAGCTGCTTCGCGCAGTCCGGGAGCGCAAGCCGGCACTCGCGATTCTGACCGATTCTCCCGATTTTCACCTGCGCGTGGCACGCCGCCTTTTCCTGTGGCATATTCCGGTGGTTTACCTCGTCGCGCCGCAGGTTTGGGCGTGGCGCAAACGGCGCATCCGGCACATTCGCCGCCTGGTTTCCCGCCTACTCTGTATCTTTCCCTTCGAAGAGCAATTTTTCCTTGATCGTCGTGTTCCTGCCCGCTACATCGGTCATCCTTTAGCTACACTGGCCCGCCCGGCGCTCTCGAAAGCATCTTTCCTCCGCAAGCACGCCATTCCACCCGGCCGGCTCCTGGTTGCCATCCTCCCCGGCAGCCGGCAGGGGGAGGCAGCGCGCCATCTGCCGGATCTCCTGGATGCGGTTCGCCGTCTTGCAGCCGAATTCCCCGTCCACTTTCTCCTGCCCGCTTCACCCAATACCGGCTCCGCATTTTTTCGGGAACGGATTGGCTCCGCGCCCATCCAAGTGGTAGAGGGGGAAGCTTGGGATACCATGGCTCACTCCGATTTGGCCCTTGCCGCAAGTGGGACGGTGACGGTCGAGGCCGCTATTCTGGGCGTACCGATGGTTGTGTTTTACCGGGTAAACCGGCTGAGCTGGCTTTTGGGGCGCCTAATGGTGAAGATCCCGTTTTTTTCCATGGTCAATCTCATCGCTGAAAAACAGGTGGTTCCGGAACTGATTCAGGGCCGGATGACCGGCCGGAATCTATTCGCCGAAGCGGCACGGCTGCTACGCTCTCCGGAATCGCGCGATTCCATGCGCCGCGACCTCGCCCGCGTTGCCGGGCGGCTTACTCTTGAAGGTAGCCCTATCTCTAGGGCCGCCGACGAAGTGGTTCAGGTCTGGGAGGAGAAAAACGTTGTTTAGATTTTTGGCCGTCGCATTCGCGATCGCGGGTCTGCTCCCCGCTCAGGAACGCCGCACCCGCATCGATGTGGAGCATTATTCGATCGATGCCGATATCAACGGCCGCACCCAGTCGTTGAGCGCGCGCGCCGCGGTTCGCATCGTCCCTCTCGACGATGGAGTGACCTCAGCGATTTTTGAGTTGAATAATGCTCTCAACGTCACCAAAGTGACGGATGAAAAGGGCGTATCCCTCACGCCGGTCCGAACCCAATCGGATTTTACCGTTCGCGTCAATTTCCCGCAGCCGCTGACGAAAGGGACAGCCTCTACCATCACCTTCGTCTATGACGGCCACTTGACCGGTACAGAAGATTCCCCGGTGTACGGAATCAAATTCGCGGCAATTCACGACGATTACTCGTTTCTGCTCTATCCGGCGCGGTGGTTTCCGGTAAGCGGCTACAGCACGGACCGTTTCACCGCCGATATGAACATCACCGTTGCGGATGGTAATCGCGTCGCCGCGAGCGGGAACGAAACCTCACGCCACTCCGGAGACAAGGTCACCTATTCGTTTCAGTTTGCCAAGCCCTCCTTTCCTGGCAGCATCGCCGTCAGCCGCACCTCCGCGGTCAAGCAAGCCACGGACGGCTTAAACACCTCCTTATTTTTCCGCGGTCCCGAAGCCAACATGACCACCGTGTACGGCCAGGAAACAGCGAAAATGGTCAACTATTTCACGGGGATATTCGGCATCGCTCCCTACGCCAATCTGACCGTATTCGAAACGGAAGCCAATGCGCCCTCCGGTTACGCGGCGCCGGGACTGATATTCCTCAACCCGCGGGCGATTGGGCATGACGTGAATGCGCGCGTTCTGGCAAACGAGGTTTCCCGTCAATGGTGGGGCGTTCAGGTATCGCCCGGAACCCGCAACCACCTGTGGCTTGAAAACGGACTCGCCGCCTATTCGGAAGCTCTTTGGGCCGAACACACCGGCGGCTCCAATGCCCTCGAAACGCAAATGAAAGCCGCTTCCATTGAAGCGCTCACTGTAGACAACGTTCC
>JALYXI010000432.1 GCA_030947245.1 Acidobacteriota bacterium | reverse complement strand
CTTGTCTCCAATCACCGGAACTCGGCCGTGATTCCCTCTTCCGGAGGGGCGCCGCACTCGATTGACCCGGTATATTCCTGGGCCCAAATGCTGCCCGGAGGACGGGAGTTCCTCTACACCTTCGATGATCCGCGGCATGGGTTGCGTGGGCGCATCGCCCCTGCGGGCGGCAACGATCAAGGTGTGGAAGTGGTCCAGGCCGATTCCCGCGTTCAATACACCGGTTCGCTCCGCTCTGATGGAGGATATCTGGTTTACCTTCGTGGGGGAACGTTGCTCGCTCAACCGTTTGATCTCGCCGCCCGCCACGTCACCGCGGACCCCCGGCCAATTGCCCGGCACGTCCCATCCTTCGGTCCTACGGGCGCGGCCGATTTTTCCGTCTCTGAACGCGGCGCGCTGGCTTACCAGTCGTACGTCAGCCGCTCGCAGTTCATCTGGGTAGACCGCACGGGCAAACGGCTTTCGAGTGCGAGCCCCGCTGACATCAACGCCAGTTACGGGCGGCTTTCGCCGGACGGCCGGTGGCTGGCCGCCGTGCCTTTCGACATCGAGCGCGGAGTTACGGAGATCTGGCTATACGATGCTGTAACCGGCGTTGGCCGCAAAGCGATCTTCGGACCCGAAATCCGGCACGCACCTGTCTGGTCACCCGACTCCCGGCGTCTGGTCCATTTGATCGATGACCATGCCTGGCCGAGGCTGGGCCTCAGTTCAATTGACGGAACGCCCGACAAGGAATCTTTGCCCGATACCGGATTCATGACGCCGACCGACTGGTCGCCTGACGGCCGCTTCATTCTCTACACCAACTCCGCCCTCCCGTCCCTGGTACACGATTTCCCCTCTGACGTTTTTGCGATCGACATGGCGCGCCGCCGAAAGGTGATTCCCCTCCTGACCACGCCATTCTACGAATCCCACGCTGTCTTTTCTCCCAACGGCAAGTGGCTGGCTTTTCTGTCCAATGAATCCGGAGAAGATGAACTCTACATTCAGGCGCTGGACCGCGGCAACGACTCGTTACGCGTCACCGGAGACCGCTTTCTGATCTCCCGCCAGGGAGCGCAATGCCTGCGCTGGCGCAAAGACGGCAGGGAACTCTACTATCTGGGCTCCGACGGACGAGTCTATGCCGTGCCTCTGCATTTTCGGTCGAGCGGAGTCCACCCCGGCCAACCCCAACCGCTTTTTACCATTGACGCGGAAGCGCTGGCCAGCTTCCACTCGGCTGTCTCGTTCGATGTGTCGGCGGATGGCGCCCGTTTCGTGATTCCTTCAATGACACCGGGTGACACTTCGGCGCTTGTGGTGCTGAAGGATTGGGAATCGCTCGTGGCGAAATGAACGGCCTGCGGCTCCGGAAAAACCCCGCGCGGGTACAGCACGCTACTCATTTGCGACAACGGCGCCACCGGGGGCGTAACCTTTACTGAAGCCTTGAAACTGACCCACCACCGAAGATTCTCCCCTTTGCACGGAGTCTAACAAGCAGGTTTCAAAGCCGCCAGAATCGCTTCCGTGTCGAAGACGCAGCCGCCCCAAGTTCCCCCGCTGACATTCTGAAGGGCGGCCCAAAGGCGCGTATCGTCAGGAAGCCGCGGATCGGGGGCGAGGCCGGGGCGCATAGGCCGGGATGCCAGCACGCGAGTTCCTTCTTCCGCGCTGAACTCCCTGCCAATTTCGCCCACCAGATCGACTGTGCCTTCCAAGCGAATCCGGTCGATGACGATTTCAATCAGGTCGCCTTCCAGCAGTTTGCCGACGGGTCCGCCAGCCAGGGCCTCGGGCGTAATATGACCGATGCAAGCGCCGGTAGAGACGCCACTGAAACGCGCATCCGTAATCACCGCGATGTGCTTGCCGAACGCGAGGTGTTTTAACGCGGAAGTAATCTGATAAATTTCTTCCATTCCGGACCCCATGGGGCCGCGGCAAATCAAGACGATCACTTCGCCGGGCTGAATCTGTCCCGGCCCGCTCGATTTCACAGCCGCGATCACATCCGCTTCGGATTGGAAAATGCGGGCACGCCCGCGCTTGCGGTATACGCCGTCGGGGTCCACGACAGATGGGTCGATCGAGGTGCTCTTGATGACCGAGCCGCCGGGCGCCAGATTGCCGTGCGGGAATGTGACGGTGGAGGTAAGACCGCGGTCGCGCGCCGTGACAGGGTCCATGATCACATCGCCAGGGTCGACTCCATCCTGTTCCAGAAGACGTCGGCGAAGCTGCTGGCGGCGTTCGGACTGCTCCCACCAATCGAGCATCGCGCCGACCGGTTCGCCGGATACCGTCATGGCCTTGGTATCCAGAAGACCGGCGCGGCGCAGATGAAGCATCACCTCCGGCACGCCACCGGCAAGGAATACCTGGACAGTGGGGAAGGAGCGGGGACCATTCGGGAGAGCATCCACGATGCGCGGAACTTCGCGGTTGATGTGGGTCCAATCGGCTGCCGTAGGGCGGCGCAGGTGAGCGGCATGCGCGACAGCGGGAAGGTGCAGGATCAAATTGGTGGAGCCGCCGAACGCCGCGTGTACCAGCATGGCATTGCTAACGGAAGCGTCAGTCAGAATGTCGCGCATGTGAATACCGCGCATTTCGAGAGCGAGCGCGGCCCGCGCGGAGCGGCGCGCCATATCGAGCCAGATGGCCTGGCCGGAGGGCGCGAGAGCCGAGTGGGTGAGCGACATGCCGAGCGCTTCAGCGACAACCTGGGACGTGGCCGCAGTGCCCAGGAACTGGCAGCCACCGCCGGGAGAAGCGCAGGCGCGGCACATGTTCTCGGCAGCTTCTTCGAGCGTGATCTGGTTGTGAGCAAACCGCGCGCCGATGGACTGAACGCGGCCGGCGTCTTCGCCCTGGTCGGAAAGGAGAGTGACGCCGCCGGGAATCAGCACGCAGGGCAGGTCGTGCATGCTGGCGAGCGCCAGCATCATGGCGGGAAGGCCCTTGTCGCACGTCGCCACTCCGATCACGGCGGACCGCGTAGGCAGAGAGCGAATCAGGCGGCGGAAGATGGTGGCGGCGTCGTTGCGGTAGGGCAGGCTGTCGAACATGCCGGTGGTGCCCTGTGTCCGCCCATCGCACGGATCGGTACAGTACGCGGCAAAGGGAATCGCGTTGCGGGAAGATAATTCTTCGGCGGCGGCCTGCATCAAGAGGCCGACTTCCCAGTGGCCGGTATGATATCCAAGCGCGATGGGCGTGCCGTCTTCACGGCGAATGCCTCCGTGCGTGCTGAGAATCAGAACCTCCTTGCCCCCCAGCCGGTTGGGACTCCAACCCATGCCCGCATTTTGACTCCAGCCAAACAGATCGCCGGAAGGCCGGGTGAGCAGCATTTCGGGGCTGATCGGCGCAGAGCCTTGAGGGCCGTGGGCTTTGGAGCGTACGTCGAAAAGAGACGCGTCTTGGGAATCGAGGATCTCGGTCAATGCGGGGGTCACTGATTCATTGGTACCACCCTGGTCCGTGAAGTGCATTTCACGGTCCGTCATTTGGAAGCTGGCCGCTTGGGAAGAAAACGGCCGACGCGCTCATGTAGCCGCGGTACCGATCGCCGAAGCGCTCGATCAGATAGCTCTCCTCAGTCCTCGTACGCAGCGCCAACAGTGTGAACATGAGGCTTGGTGAGAGCGGCGGCAGCCAGGTTCCTAGCGCAAGACCGAGGGTCATCGCTACCATCAGGAGCCAAAACCGGCTGCGCCAATCCAGCGCACCTCCACCGGCATAGGCCGTGAAGCCCATCCAAACCACCATGCGGGCCCAAGCGTCAGCAATCCCAGCAGCCTGATCCCTATCAGAATCGGCCAGCCCTCCTTGGTGCGGTCAAGCCGCTCTCCGGATCGTTGAGACTGTACCCGGTAGTACCCGCCCACAGCGAAAAAGGTGAGGCTCAAGGCTATCAAGGTAAAGCGGACCGCCTCGGGCATTAGCCCACAAATATTGCTGACTTCCTTCGGCCTGTCAAGGACAATCGTACGGTTGTCGTCCAGCTACGGGTACAGTCTCTTTTCGCCCTTGGCCCTAAGAAGCATAATCCCGTCGGCAATATTATTCGGGGCGGCGCTGCTCGAATCAGGCGGAGATGCGCTGGTGCGATTGGGAATCGGGTCATCCTCGCTTGCGGCGCGGGCGATGCTTTTTGCCGCGGGTGCGGCAGTGTTGTTCAGCTATGGATGGTCGCGCCCTTGTCGACGCTGTAGTGGAGCGGCGCGCCTGAGCTGCCGGACAGCGAGGACCTCTAAGCTTTTTCTCTGAGTTGTAACGGGATTCTCGGGTGTTCCATGAATCAGCCCGTTCTACTTCGAGAAGGCCGATCATCTCAAAGTCACCCGCCGAGCGCGGCGCCGGTGCGCGGTGCTGGCCGTTCGGATTCGTGACATACAGGCCTATATCCTTTAGGATGAGAACTGGATTAAACAAAGAATAGGCTATGACCATAACCCTCGATCTGCCGCCGCAAGTAGAGCAGGCTTATCTCGCTGCCGCACAAGCTCGCGGCCTGCCGCTTGCCGACGTCGTGCGGGAAGCCCTCGTGGCGGCGCAACCGCCTGCTGCGGACACTGAGTTAAATCCCGAAGAGTGGGTTCACCAGTTCAAGGCCTGGACGCACGGCCATGCCGCCGGCAATCTCCCCTTATTGTCCGATGACGATATCAGCCGGGAGTCGATTTACCGTGAACGCGGCCTGTAGTCGGTGATCCTCGCCGATACAAATATCCTGCTGCGCTCGCTGCATCCTGAAGATCCTCACCATGTCCTCGCTGAAAACGCGCTAACCGCACTAAGGCTTCGTAACGAAATTCTCTGCATTTGCACCCCAGAATCTTATAGAGTTCTGGGCTGTTGCCACACGGTCGCGCAATGATAACGGCCTCGGCAGGACAGTTGAACACGCGGCTGAGGAACTCTCTAGCTTGCGGCGCTTCTTCCGGCTGCTGCCGTAATACAAGTGAAGTCCTGGAAGTCTGGCAGCGGATCGTGATGCGTAAGGAATTTCAGGCAAGCAAACCCATGATGCGCACATCGCCGCCATCATGCAGGTCAATTCAGTCGCGAATATCCTCACCTTCAACACCAGCCATTTCACCCGGTTCCGGAGCATCGGAATTCTCGATCCGGCCCAGCTCGCAAGCTAAAGCACACACCTTGTAAAAGCGTGCTTTTTCTCCATTGTTTGTTGAAAGGTTGCGGACCTGTTCAGGGGCGGAATCCCTTAGGACTTCGCTTTCTTCGAAGGTTTCGACTTGCCAGCACTGTTGAGGGCGACCGCTTGGCGAACGAGCGTCTTGAAGGCGGCCTCGTCAACTTCATCTCCTTCGTGGATGTCGATCGCGCGGCGTGTGTTTCCGTCGAGGCTCGAGTTGAAGAGACTCGCCGGATCCTCCAGAGACGCGCCCTTGGCGAAGGTAAGCTTCACGGCATTCTTGTAGGATTCGCCAGTGCAGATGATGCCGTCGTGCGACCAAA
>JALYXI010000418.1 GCA_030947245.1 Acidobacteriota bacterium | reverse complement strand
GGTCCAGCCGGTGAAGCACCGGGCTACTTCGGTGACGTCCAGCTGGGTGTAGCCGCCATCGACGCCCAGGGTGTGAAGCTCCATCAGCTCGCGGGCGTAATTTTCATTCAGGCCGCGAACCGGCTTCTTAGCATTGGGATTCTTCGCGTCCATTCCGGGCGCGGCCGATTGCGCGTTGTCCAGATAAAAGAGCATGGCAGGGCTTTGCGCGGTGGCGAGCAGCAGGTCTTTGAAACTGCCGAGAACGTGAGGACGGATTACGTCGCGCTCATAGGTGGTAACCATATATTTGTCAGCGCCCTTATCGAGAAAGATGTTGAAGTGGTTGTACCAGAAATCCGTGAGCACTTCTTCGAGTTGGCGATTGGAATATACGGCGCGAAGAATTTTACCTTCGGCAAGATCCGTGTTGACCACCTGCTGGGGACCACCCTGAAACAATTGGATTTTACGGCGAAGCGCTGGGGACGCAATACTGAAAAGACCTTGGCGCTTAGCCCGGGGCATGGCATCCAGAATTTCGTACTGCCGGGCTGTGGGCAGCCTTTCGAAGAGCGCTACTTTTTCCGCGGGAGCGCCGAATTGAAAAACTTGGCGTTGCATGGGCGTGAGGCTCTCCGCCGCTCTTGCCAAGTCGGCTGGAGGACGGTCCTCCGTGACATTGTCGGGATCCGGCTTGCCCTGCGCCAGACGGGCTTTGTACCTGTCGATCACACGCTGGACAATTTGAAGCGTTTCGGGATCGGTGGGATAGGGCAGGTTGCCTTTCGCCATGGCGCGAATCTGCTGCTGAGGCGGATACTTTTCGACCATCTCCGAAGCGCTCATGCGGAGCGTTTCAAGGGGGGCCAGCTTGGCTTCAAGGACTGGATCTTCGGCGATGATTTCCGGGTGGAGTTGCTCGTCAATAAAGGCTTGGAGACCAACTTGGCGGACTCGTTCGGCATCGCCTGGACGGGGACCGAACGTGAGGCGGTTCAGTGCGTGGTCGATTTTTTGTTCCAGCGTAATTTGGGGAATCGCCGGGACAGCAGCTTTGGGGGCCGCGCGTTTCTTGGCGTAGGTGGGGATGGTGAGCGCTACACAGAGGAGAAGTCCGGTCGTCGCAACGGATTTGCGGATCATAGTCGATTCTACTAATACAACGCTACAGCAAATGCATTAGTTGCGGTAAGGTGCGATTAACGCTTATTCATGCCGGAGCAACGCGTAATCGGCAGATGAACATCGCTCTGGACATTATAGGCTCCGCACGCCGGACCTGCGGTTGCTCGACGGCTGTTTTGCCGATGGGATCGGCTCGCAAACGCCTGCTTTCCTTCTTTGCCCAATTCTCCAGCAGCACCCGCTCCTCCTCTGTTAACCGCGCCGAGGCGTGCATCAGGCGGTAGGCGCGCGGCGGCATCCGCTTGTTGCGCGTCGCCTGCGCCATGCTCGCCAGATACCCCAACTTTCTACCCTTGCTATAGCCGGCCCACTCGGAGAGGTTCAGGAACGCCTTCCCGCGATTCACATCCTGCGCAATCAACAGCGACACCGGAGCGATGTTTGCGTACCAGGGCCAGTGCGCGTTATTCGAGTGGCAGTCCTGACAGGCCCGTTCCATTACATTGATCACTCTCCCCGGCGCCAATGCTCCTTCCAGCAGAGGCCGGTGCGGAGGTTGTTTCATCTCCGGACGCATGAACTGGATCGCAGCGAGGACAACCCCCGCTCCAATCACCACGACCCCTGCCGCCCGCCGCGATCCAGATTTACCACTCATACACTCTGGCCCGATTGTGGCGGCAATCGGCCATGCAAGTCGTTACCGTTCCGTATTCATTCCGTAAATTTATCCTGGGCGTGGAAGCCGGATCCAAAAACTGGTTCCCTTGCCGGCCGCCTCACCAATCCACATGTCGCCGCCGTGGTCCAGCACCGTTTGCCGCGAAAGCGCGAGGCCCAGACCCAGGCCGTTCTTCTTCCCTGAAGTCGCAAACGGCTGAAACAAACACGCCCGTATTTCCACCGGTATGCCGGGCCCCGTATCGCTCACTTTCACCAGCACCGCAGCCTCGACAGCTTCAACAAGGATGTCGATCTTCCCTCCATCCGGCATGGCCTCCAGCGCATTCCCGATCAGATTGAGAAACACGCGTTCCATTCGCGCCCGCTCAAGCGGCAGTTCCATTTCTCGAGAGACTTGCAGCGTCAGAGCCACCCCTTGCGTGTCGGCCGCCGCTGCGTTTGCTTCCAGCGCAACGCCGATCACCTCCCGTAAGCTGCACTCCTCAGCCGGCTGAATCCGCCCGCGGGAAACCTCCACCAATTCCTGCAGCATGTCTTTCATGGTGCGGGATGAGCGATAGATATTTGCGGCCAGCCGCTTCGTCTGGGACTGGTTCCACTCGCCGTCCATCAGCAATTCCGAACCCCCATAAATCGCGGCCAGCGGATTTCGGAGGTCATGAACAATGGAACTGGAGAGATGCCCAATCGTGGAAATCCGTTCGCGCCGGATCAACTCCTGCCGGGCTTCCTGAATGGATTGGCACATGGCGTTGAAGGTACCAGCCAGCCTGCCCAGTTCATCGCCGCCGGTCAGCCCCACGCGAGTGTCATAGTTCTGGCGCGCGATTTGCGCCGCCGCCCGGTCCAGCTGTTTCACTGGATCCAGCACCCGCCGCGCCAGCAGATAACTTAAGGCCAGCCCTGCCAGGATCGCGCCAACCCACGTCATGATAAGATTCCGCTCCAGCTTTGCGATGTTCTGGTGCACCGCATCGAACGAACGTACGATCAGCAGTTTTCCGATCGAGTGCCCCAGAATGTCACGTAGATCGCTGCCGATCACCGCATAATCGTTACTTCCCACGCGCAGGCGCCGCAGCCGCTCAGGGGCTTGCATCAACCGGGACAGTTCCATGCTGACGCTTCGCGGCAGGGTGGACGCCATCAACCGGTCTCCCGCCACAAACATGAACTCGCTCTTCCCCGTCTGCGCTTTCAATTCCTCCGCGACCTTCGCATCCACCTGGAACCCCGCCACCAGTACATTCAACAGACCCGGCCCACGGCCGGTCTCCACATAAACCGGCGTAACGACAGTTTGGTACAATCGCCCGTTCTGCACGGCAAACCCCGCCGTCTGCGAAGGAAAATTCCGGACCGCCGCAAGCACCGCCGGAACGTTGTCTCCCATGTCCTGCACGCCTCCCAACGAAGCAATCACGCGTCCCTGCGGATCTGTCACCAGGAAAATCCCGGTGGAGTGCGAAATCTTCGTCCACATCTCCCCTGCTGTATCCCGGATGGTGGCAGCATCCTTTGTGCCGAATGCCGCTCGAACATCCGACATGCTGCTGAGCACCAGGCTCACCGATCTCAGCATCTCCGCCCGCGATCGCCACAGCGCTTCGTAAGCCTGCGCGCTCACGCGCATTTCGCTCTCCACGGTCCGCGACATCGCCGTCAGCATCTGGTCCTGCACGAACCACCCGGTCGTGGCCAGTAGCAGAGTGATCGCGATCGAAGTGGATAGCAGGATCTTCCACAGCAGCGACGGCTGATGAACCGCGCGAAACATTACTTCCTCACGCCGGGGTAAACGGTCAGATCGTCAGTTGTTGCGCGATAATCCAGGCCGTACTTATTCTTATGCGGTGAAGGCAAGTAACCGGACTCGGAAATAATGGTTACCGGCAGATCCACATGGCCCTCCTCCACATGGATTGGGTGCGACAGCAACCGTAAGTGCTCCTCAGTAGCCCGCTCATGATACACGTGAAAGATGTAATCGCCTTGCGGGACGGTAATTTCATAGGCGCCTTGACGGTCCGTCACTGCAAAATACGGGGTGTCCAGCACCACAATGACGGCGCTCATCGTGGGGTGAATATTACAAAATACGCGCACCACGCCGGGACGGGTAAACCGAACGGTGCGGCTGGTCCTGGGAGGATATAGGCCTACGTCGAAGATCTGTCCGCTGTAACTCGAAAACGCATTGTGGAAAATCGGATCCGCATTTGGAAAGTCGACCGCGGTTCCGGCCTCCACCGGCAGCAAGTGGGGCTGGAACATCTTATCCTTCTGCAGCATTCGCGCATGGGGCGGAGTACTCCCGGATGGGGCAGCTCTTCTTACCGGCTCCAGCGAAACAATCACACCCGAGTAATCGGAACCCTTTCTCACCGATAGCTCGCGTGAGTCGCGCAGTTCGACTCTCCCTGTTACGACACTGGGCGCCTCGGCGCCGGCAAGGTAATTAAAACCGATAAGCCAGAGCCAGATCATAATGGTTGTTCAGCCGAATTCCAGTATTCGTATAGTTGGTTCGCGTCTGCGAAACCTCGAAACTGCCCAGGATGTTGGGAGCGATCCGGTACATCACATTTGCCGCGTAAGACGCATTCCACGGGATGCCCCCAAATAGAAGGTCCTGCCGCCGGTCACGGTTTTCCCCGCCATAAATATGGAAGGACACCCGGCTCGCCGGGAACAGCGCAATCTGTGCCCAGCCGCCCA
>JALYXI010000384.1 GCA_030947245.1 Acidobacteriota bacterium | reverse complement strand
CTTGGTGGCGATCACTACTTCGTCCCGGAAAGGAGCGAGAGCTTCACCAACGAGTTCTTCGTTCAAAAACGGGCCGTAGACCTCGGCAGTGTCAAAGAATGTGATGCCGCGTTCCACGGCTGCCCGGAGGAGGGAAGTCATTTCCTGCTTGTCTTTGGGAGGACCGTAAGAAAAGCTCATTCCCATGCAGCCCAACCCGAGGGCTGAAACTTCCAAGTTGCTCTTTCCCAATTTGCGCTTCTGCATTGTTTATCCTTCGGAACCCCTTCTCTCATCCTCCAGGTTAAGATCTTTTGCGCGATAGAAGCGCTTGGCAAGTCTCAGCACGGGTGATTGATTACCAAGATGATGACCGATGCGTGCCGTCGTCCGTCCAGTGTTTCACCATGGGTCCTTTGTGACCGGTTACGTAAGGCGATTTAGCTGTTTGCGGCGCTGGCCCGATCATGGTAAAAACGGGAGGCCATGAACGACGTACCGCCTAAACCGGAAGACTTCGCAAGCCTCTACCGCCACGCCTTTCAAGAATTTGGGGCTTCGGCGTTGTGGAGCAGCAAGCCCGTGCCCGATCCGACGCCAGCCGATGCGCTGGCGATTACGCGCAGTCTTCGGGTTGAGGGCAATCTGGAGGCGCGGCGACTGGCGGAACGAATTGAGTTGGCCTGCCGTGCCCCTCACTAAAATCCAGAGCGATATTCTGCGGCTTCTGGCGGCGAACCGTGACCCTGAAAGCTATGTTGCCGGAAGTACGCCCCTTACGCGGGATACGTCGCGCTTTTCCGGCGACATTGATATTTTCCATGACCGTGAAGAGCGCGTGGGGCAAGCAGCAGCCCACGATATCGCCTTGTTGGAAGAGCACGGCTTCACCGTAAAATGGCAACGGCCCGGTCCGGGGGTGTACACGGTCGTTGCCGCGCGGGAAGGCGCGACAACAAAACTGGAATGGGTTTCCGACAGCGACTTCCGTTTTTTCCCAACCATGCGGGATGAAACTTTCGGCTATATCCTGCATCCGCTTGACCTTGCGACCAACAAGGTTGGGGCAGCTTACGGGCGTCAGGAGCCGCGTGACGTGGTGGACCTCTTGGCCATCCATGAGCGAATATTGCCCATTGGCGCCGCCGTGTGGGCTTCGGCGGGCAAGGCTCTTGGCTTCACGCCAGAGGGCATCATCAATGAAATTCGCCGCAACGCCCGTTACACCGACGCGGACTTTCGGCGTATCGACAGCGATTCTCCTATCGACCCTTCCGCGACTATGAAGCGCTTACGGGAGGTACTGATCGAAGCCGAAGCTTTTATTTCGCGCATGCCCACGGACAAGGTTGGGCTGCTGTTTTTCCAGGCGGGTAAAGTCGTGCAGCCCGATCCCGACCGGCTGGACGATTATCAAACGCATGGGGGAAAAAATCGCGGCCATTGGCCCACCAGCTCCGACATCGCCGCCGCCATGTTAGAACGCTACAACAAAAAGCCGAACGGGAACGAGCCGAAGCCGTAACGTCTCGCAAAGGGTCTAACCACTTGTCGCATGTATGCAAATGCAGCCTCCCCGCGCCCCATACAAGCGCCGGTGATGAAACCGCCTTACTTGTTTACAATTGATTCTTTACGTGATGCGGGGTAGCCGAACTGCCGGGCCGGTTTTCGCGGATTTGGCGACAAGATGAAGGAAGCAGACATGGCAGAAAATCAGACTGGAAGATATGCAGGGAAGGTTGCTTTCATCACAGGAGCCGCAAGCGGCATCGGCCGCGCGGCGGCTCTGGCGTTCGCCCGCGAGGGGGCAAGCGTAGTAGCTGCCGATCTATCTGAAGAAGGTAACCGAGAAACGGTCCGACTCATCGAGCAACAAGGCGGTCGGGCGCTTGCCGTCCGATGCGATGTCACCCAGAGCCAAGACGTGAAGGCGGCACTAGCCAAGGTCGTTGAGGCGTTTGGGCGGCTGGACTTCGCCTTCAACAATGCGGGCATCGAGCCGCGCAATCCTGCCCCGACCGCGGATTACGACGAGGTGGAGTGGAACCGGATTTTCGACACCAACCTTCGCGGCATGTTCTTTTGCATGAAACACGAGATTCCGTTAATTCTCCAATCAGGAGGCGGGGCCATTGTCAATACGTCCTCCGGCGCGGGAGTCATCGGCATCAAAGGCAGCCCTGCGTATACCGCCGCCAAGCACGGCGTCATCGGACTCACCAAGGCGGCGGCCCTCGACTACGCCGCGCAGAACATCCGCATCAACGCGGTCTGTCCCGGCTACATCGATACGCCCATGATGGGCCGCTTCACCGGTGGCACGCCTGAGGGCCGCGCCAAGGTAATCGCCGAAGAGCCGGTCGGACGCATGGGCACGCCCGAGGAGATCGCCGCCGCCGTCATCTGGCTTTGCTCGGACGACGCTGCCTTCATGATCGGCCACGCGATGGTTATTGATGGCGGCCAGACAATCCAATGAGCGTTGATTCATCCGCGTCTCGCAAAGGGTCCTCAATGGAACATCATTAACTTCTAGGAAGTGAGGTTTTGGGTAGAAGTAATTGAGCGACGATGCCACAGGCGATCGCGATTCCGAGTGTGGCGAGAAACGGATGCGCGGGCCAGACTGTATAAGCCGACCCAAACTGCCAAAGGGCGACGGACACAACGGTCGAAACTAGAAGTGTGACTAGCCATGTTCGCATTATCGGATCTCTACGTTAAAGGGTACGAGAAGCCAGTGCATAAAGTTAAAGCAGGGTGTTCCACAAAGGGTCCTGTGTGAAACAGCGCCGGACGGAGACCGCGCCCCACTTTTCCGCTCACGCCGTTTCACAGAGCAACTTTCGGATTGCGGACCACTTGCCCGAAGCGCGCGAACCTACTTTAAGAGGTACACGACCGTTGTCTCAGTGTCGGCCGGATCCGGCGTCGGATCTCCGTATATCTCCCACGAGTGCCCAGCGGACTGCCTCCGATTTGCCGCCATCCACTCTCTGATCGCGTCGTGCGCCTCGTTCACGCGATTGTACGGGCCGCGGTGGACGGCGACGGCAGCCTCGCCGCCTTGCGTTTCGGTCGCGTAGACCTCGCCTGCAGTTTCAAAAGTGCGCGTGACCTCGACACCGAAGTCGCACAGTATCGGCGCGCGCGGCTGTGTCGGGTGGTGGTAGAGAAAAATGTTGTGGCCATCAGTCCGTAGGCCTGGCTGGCTGCGAATGAACTCCCAGACCTTGTCCAGGGCCGGCCCCCACGCCGAGCCAACCGCGCCCGGCGCGACATCGCGTCGTACCGCGGCCAACTTGCGGGGGTGAACAGTCTGTAGGTTGACGGAGAGGGGCATTCCCAAAATCGTAAACCAAGATCGTGATCACGTGCCGGTTACCTCCGGCGTCGAGGCTCAGGCGGCGATCGAATTTGACGGACGAGGCCCGGGGGATGATACTCCGGGCCGTTCTACAGCAGAGCGCGATCTCAGTCTCGATCAGGGCTCCTGCCGACATCGTGATCAGGAGCGAGTCGCTGACCTTTTCGTTTCCCACGCTGATCAGGATCGGGCCAGCACCGCCGCGCTTGACGCACCCTAGCGCAGTTGACGTAGGCCTTCGGTTGAAGGAACGAAATAGTATGCACCGCTGATGGGCCGCGTGTAGCGTGTGAGCGCGTCCCGTGCTCCTGTATGAAGGCCTGCCATGCTCTCCAACATGGTGGAGAGCCGCCGCTGATCGGCACTGAATCCAACGAACATGGTTCCGTGATCGGTGACAGTTCCGTATGGCATGTTTCGACGGAAGATCTTCCCGTACTTATCCTGATCTGTGCTCGCAACGTGCGAGTCCGACGGCTTATCCGCGAGCTCAACGCTGTCCAGCTTCGTCCGCCCCATTACTCGCTCTTGTTGCTCGATTGGAAGCGACTCCCAGGTAGCGGTGTCGTGCTTCCACTTCTGCAACAAAAGGATAGTTCCAGCCTCGCCGGTCGTTCCATCAGGTATGAGTGCCACATCTGGAGCATCAATGAGGCTCGGGTTTTCAGAACCATCGATGAACCCGGTCAGATCGCGATCATGCCGGTACGCCCAACTGGAGGTCTCTTCGGCCACCGACGCCAGCTTCTGCACGGCGGCGATGGCCGCGTGAGCGACATCAAAGAGTACGTCATAAGCGCTGCCGGAGAGCCACAAGACGGCGTCGTGCTGTGTAGCGGGCATGACGAACCCGTCTTTCCCGACAATTTCCGTATTGAATCCATGCAGTCCTGCGGGCGCGTGATCGGGAGCGACTTTGTTCCACAACTCAGGCCTGAATCCTACCACTAAATTGACTCCGCCGATAGTGGTTCTCGGCTCACGCAAAGCGGAAATTGCGGCAACAATCTTCTCTCCGTAGCATGGGTTGACGACATCGAATTCCAGGTAAGTATGGGATGCGGTACCGAGAGCGAATATCCCGGCCTGTGGCGTCGTCATGCAAGTAGGATATCGGGAATTACAACCGGGGACACGGAACAGCAGCGGCTGGCTCAGCTTCGTTAGGTCGGCGAATTGATGTCTCGATCCGTTAGGTGCACGCCATCCCTGATTATCCTGTCTGACGCGCCACTCGGAAGTTGCACTGCCACGTAGCCCCCATCTGAAGACTCTCGCAGGTTCTGCCAGAAGAGTCCCGTTTACGGCGGCGCCCGGTCTCATCACGGGATATTTGGGACCGAAACGGGTCTGGCAAATCCACCACGATGAAAATGATCAAACGTGAGCGGCGTGCAACCGGGCACACGCCCCGTGCTGGGCCATGGTGTCGTTCTAATTATAGTTAGAAGCGCGAAGCATCCGGCGCGCGTGGGCGGGACCGCTTAACAGGTCCCTTTTTTGCTGCCGCCTTTCGCGGAACCGGCTTCTTGCGCGTGGCGCCGAGACTCTGCTCCAGAATCGTTTCCAGCAGTTTCTTCTCAGACGGCGTAATCACCTTGGAGAAATCCGGAGGGCGCCGGTCCGCGAGTTTCTGCATTTCGCGTACCCAGCGAAGCGAGTCTGCCGCGGGATGATCTCCCATTTCGTCAAGCAGAGCCAGTGTCCGTTCGAAATCAGGAACTTTGCGGAAGCATTGCAGCGCTTCCTTCCGTTCGCCTGCCGCGAGATGGGCTTCCGCCGCAGCGCGAAAATCTCCCAAGCCTTCGTGACAGGCAGCTTCCTCCCGGAGTTGCCGAGTGGGAAAATCCCGCAGCAATTCCAAAGCGTCTCCATAGGCTTTCTCTTTCATCAAGGAGCTGAGCGAACGCCCTTGCAGACGCTTCAGCCGGGCATCGGCGTCGGCAAGGTTTAAGATTTTGTAAAACGGCGGCAGCAACCGCAGAAGAATGCGGGCGTTGGCCCCGGACCCCGCAGCCAGTTCCAACTCATCCAGCCACGCCTTCGCTCGGGATTCAATCTCCAGGAGCAGCCACGGTTCTAATTCAGCGCTGTGCTCCACCATGCTGCGAACCGCCGTCCCCATCGCGCCCAGTCGATCGGCCTGCGTGGCCTGCTGCTGCCGCGCAATTTCGCGTATCACGTTGGCCAATCCGAACCGGTGCGCTCGCTGCGCCGCGCGGGCCGCCTCGTCCAGCAAATCGGGCCGTCCGAGTTCATGCGGCAGCGCTACTTTGCGCATGGCGAGCGTGAAAGCGATTTCCGCCGTGGTCAGAAACGCCGTGCGCCGCGCCGCTTCATCTTCAATTGCCCCGGGAACCCCTGGACGTCCTAGCAGAGTTACCGCCTGCTGTGCCCGCGTCCACGCCATGCCCGGCTTCACGCTCAAGTACTGCCGGGCATCCATCTGGCAGCGTTGAATACGCTCCTCGGCGTCCAGTTGATCCTCTTCAAGCGTGCGGAGAACACCCGCGGGAACGGAGGCGGAGACATGCCGTTCTTCCGTGCCGCCATTCAGGAATTTCAGGCTCTCGGCCACCATCTCCTTCGTGGGATCGACATCGATCCAATAAAGGCGCTCGGTCGGCCGGCTCAGTACGACGCGCAGTTCATCGATCCCTAACCGGCGGCCCAGCGCCTCGATACCGCTGTCCCCGCGAACCCGGTCGTTTACCGCGGTAATCTGACGGAGTTTACGGCCAGCCCCCATCACCGCCACGGATTGGAAATCAAGGCCCTTCGCGTCGGCGGCAGTCAAAATGTTCTGGCGCACGGCATCGGGCACGTAATCGGGAAGCGCCTGTTCCATGCTGATCATCGCCAAGCCTTCCCGGCCGCCTAGGTTCTGTAGCAGTTCGCTCAGTTCGGGCCCCGGCGTAGCCGCACAGTAGATGATCTGGTCCGTGGCATCTTCCTCAATATCCGCGAAACCAACCCCGCTCGGGCGGTCCTGTTTGGATAAGTGCGAATAGAGGTCCCACACCCGGTTCACGAGTTCCGCGATGCGCCGCGGGCTTCGCAGATTCACGGTGAGCTTGTGTTCTACCGGAGTGCCGACCTGATGGTGAAGCAAGTCGTTGAGCCAGGCCCATTCGAAGTCGGTGGGGCGAACCGTCTGCGCTTCATCCCCCGCCATCAATAGCGCGGCCGCGCGGCCGGGACGGTCACCGGCGGCCTTCGCCAACTGCAGCAGCGTGTACGCCTCAATGGGTGTGAGGTCCTGAACCTCGTCGATTGCGATCACATCGAAGTCCAGGAGGCCCCCGGAGCGGAGAGCTGTCAGACCGTTGGCTTGCCGCAGTTTCAACGCGGCGGTCCAGGCGAGATATAGCTCCGGGAACACTGCCGCTTCGAAGTTCGGACGATTGCGCGTTAACCAATGAACTGTCTCGGCCGCGGCCGCCGCCGCATTTGCGCCGATAATCCGGCCGCGCCGTTCCCGGTAGCCCGCCTCCGAAACCCGCGGCACAGAGCACGCTTCGAATCGGCCCGCCTTTTCCGGTAAGGCTTCTCCCACGAAATGTGCGTGAAGCTCTTCATAAAGGCCGCCGCGGTGATCTGCCCATGGTCCCAGCCGGTTGTTTACTCCCAATTCCCGGATGAAGCGCGCGCGGCGTTCGGATTCCGGCGCGATTTCCAGGGTGGAGCCAACCAGTTCCCGCATCAGAGCGGGTACCGTAACTACCCGGAATTTCTTATAAGCCGGGCAATAGCGGTCAAAGTAATCCTGAGCGAGCGCCGCGAGATCGCGGGAATACGTCACATACAAAACGGATTCAGCCGCGGCGAGATCGACGGCATGCCACAATGCTGTCGTCTTGCCGGAGCCCGGATGTCCCTTCAGGATCGCCACCGGGTTTCTCGCCTTGGCGAAGCGGGCTTGCGCCGGTGTCCAGGGAGAAGGCCCGTATTCGTCACGCCGGAGTTCTTCGACGCTCAGCGGAAGATAGTGATCGGAAAGGCTCTGGGCCGTCAACTCGCTATGGTCGTCATGGTGCCGGATCTCGCGCAGGAACACGGCGCCGTCCGGAGCTTCGTCAAATCCCGGCAGGTTTTTCACCGGCGCGGACCCCTTCGGCGCCCACCAGGCATAGAAGTGAGATCCGTGATTGCCGCCTAGCCGCGATCGCCGCCAGCCGCGGTTCACGCCCATTGTGGCTTTGTAGTGCTGCCGTCTGGGATCGACCGCAAGCCGCTGTAAGAGAAGCGCCGCGCGCTTTCCCGTCGGATTATCCTGCAGCTTCTCAAGAAAATTCTGATGACAGTACAGCGCGGAAGCGGGCTTGCGCGTCGTAAAATCTTCCTGAATCAGACGTTCCTGTTGCGCCATCTAACTCGAAAGTATCACGTGAAAAGGCCTGTGCGGCGGCCCAATGCCGGGATGCGGAGAGGGTTCGTTCTTTCTCTACCTTTACCCAGGATCTTTATGCGCTGGCCGATTGGTTGGAACGATGCGGCATCGAGACGGTAGCAATGGAATCCACTGGCGTGTACTGGATTCCTTTGTTCCAGATCCTCGGAGCGAGGTTTTGAAGTGTGCCTCGTGAATGCGCGGCACAACGATGACCAGCGGCGGAAAGTACTCTGGGCGCCCTTGGAGAACGCCGGATGAGTTCCTTAGGAGCATGAACATATGGCGGTGACGAAAGCGCCATCGGAGCTGAACAACTCCATCGTGATTTGCAACCCCGCATGTTCTTTGAGCAGCCAACGAAACGCTTCGGGAGTGAAGAGATACCGGAAGTTCATAAAGACGCGCTCACCGCGAGCAAGAGCGATTTCCTGGCCGCCGACTGAGATACGCAGATCGCGATGCGCCTGAAAGTACTTGGTGATCAGGTGCATGCCGGCATGGCGCTCGTCGCGCTTGCTTTCAAACCGGATTTGCCCATCGTCTTCTTGAACGCCCAGGCTCGCCAACGGAGCGAAGGCGAACTTTGCCACTCTCGCGTCTTCAGTTCCCGGGGCGGCATCTTCCTTCCGATAGATCTCCGCGTCCAGAATCAGACGGTCACCGCCTTTCATGGTTTCCGCAATATGCCGGATCTGGTCCATCGGGTCGAAGCCGCCGAGTGTATTTCCGCTGATCAGATAGAGCTTGGGGGATTCGGCGGCATCGGAAGCGAGCACCACATGCATGGGACTCGAAATGTCAGCTTTAATTCCCATCACTTCCACTTCGTCCTCTTCGGCAGCGGCACAGGCAATCTCCAGCAACGTCTGACTGGCATCGACCGGAAAATATTTCACGGATCTCCCGGTGCGCCGGATGGCTTGAATCAACGCGCGATCTTTGTTGCCGTCTCCCGCGCCCAAGCTGACGACGGGAATCACCGGGGGGAAACCGGCAACCAGGTCATCCGCTCTTCCGCCCACCAAGTCCCAGGTCCGGTCCAGAGCGCGGTAGGAATCGTTACCGGAAAGCTCCCGCCAAGCCTTTACAGAAAGCGGAAGCCAGTAGAAGAATTTTTCCGGGAGGTCTCGGGCCTCCATGGCTTCCGCGAATTCCTCGGCGATCTCCGCCTCCGTCAAAAGCACTTCGATATTCATCCATTTCTAGGTTACGCGGAAACACAGGAGCATAGTTTGTTAAGAAATACACATTGGTACGGAAGGCGCTCCTAGTGTGCACTAGAAGGATCTCTTTATGAAAATTTCGAAATCGGCAGTGTTCGCGGCGGCAGCCCTTTCCTGCTCAATGTATGCGAAGGAATCTGACACTACAAAACGGCTGGACTCAGCGACCGTGGTGCTCAAAGAAATGCTGGGCGCGGTCGACAAAGGCGTTCCTAAGGAATTGGTGGAACAGGCCCAGTGTGTCGTGGTAATTCCGGGCCTGAAAAAGGCGGGCTTCATTGTCGGAGCCAAATACGGAAAGGGTTTCGCATCCTGCCGGAAGGCCGGCGGCGCCGGTTGGTCCGCCCCCGCCGCAATGCGCATTGAGGGTGGCAGCTTCGGTTTCCAGATTGGCGCCTCGGAAACGGACGTGATTCTCATTGTAAAAAATAAGACCGGCATGCAAAAGCTCCTCCAGGACAAGTTCACTATCGGGGCGGGGGCGGAAGCTGCAGCGGGGCCGATAGGCCGTGATTTGACTGCGCAGACCGACCTTCAAATGCGCGCGGAGATGCTCTCCTACTCGCGTTCGCGCGGATTATTTGCGGGGCTGACGTTGAGCGGCGCTACATTGCGTGAGGATTCGGACGACAACACCGAATTGTACGGTCACCCCGTCACCGACAAAGAGATCCTGACCGGTGGAGTGCCTGCCCCTCCCGAGGCCGCCGGATTTGAAAGCGCGCTCGGCCGATACTCGATGCGCAAGACGGGCTAGTTCTTTTCCGCATTTCCGTATTTCTAATGGGACATGGCCTTACGACATGTCCCATTTGTCTGTCTTAACTTCTAACCAGCCATGTTGTGGCAGCGCATCGACGGGTAGGCCCTTGTGCCAGAAAGAAGCGTTAAATCGCAGCGAATGTTCCCGATCCGTCTGAACCTGAGCAAGAGGAACTTGGACTTCCAGGATGGACTGGTACGCGCATCGCACCGGGAAGGCCGAGTGACTCACCGTAACGGTTCCCCGCTCCAGGTGAAGCGCGACCGCTTGCTCGCCCAGGTCACTGGAGCGAAAACAGAAGCGGCAATCGAGAGAACTTAATAAGTCGGCTGCATCTTCCCGGAAATCCACCCGCAGAAAGAGAGACTCCTCATCGAAACCGAAGTGTAAATCCCGGACAAGAAAGCGCTTTCCGTGCATGGAACCGGAGCGCTGGTCGACATGGTAGATTCCGGCGCCCATCCATTCGAAATAGCTGCTTAAAGCTCCATCCACAGTGGCGCGTACCAAGCCGGTTGGCTCGGTCTTCGACTCCGCGGAGGCGACGCGTAGGATCGGCCGGGATAACTCTTCGGGAGGCATCCGCCCCAATGCGCGATAGACATTGGCGATGTGTGACCGGAACAACTCATCGAACTCGGGGCGATTGGCGGAATCGTGCTCCGGGCCATACCACCAACACCAATCGCTCCCTTCGGCAATAAGAAGTTCTTCCCAGGCGAGTTTGCGATTCTCCTCGGATGCATCCGTTACAAGGTCATAAGTTTCGCGGGCGGCAAGCA
>JALYXI010000371.1 GCA_030947245.1 Acidobacteriota bacterium | reverse complement strand
GGTCCGGGCCGATGCGGGCAAGTAGGGTAGAGCGCTGGTCCTGGCTCAAAACATCGCAGGCGGTGGGGCCGCGGAGTTCCAGCCAGTGGCGGGGAGTCGAGATGCGGAGCCGGAGCGCCCCTTTCGGCTCGGGATACGGCATGTCCCCGGAGCGGAATTTTCCATACAGGCCCAGGTGGACGTGCAACTGCCGGTTCGGGCCGAAATCGTAAAACAGGTGTTTTCCGTAAGCTTCGACAGAGCGCAGCTTGCGGCGGTTCAGAAGAGCGGCGCCATCGGCGAAACGGCCGTTCGGCGCTTCCACAGTCAGTGCGCGGCTGGCGAACAGGGCCTCTTGTTGAACGGCATAGCGATGTACCTCATTCCCTTCGGGCATTCCCTCATGATGCTGGAAATCTAAAAGTGGAGCTTCGCTCCGATTTGAATGACTCGCGTAGTGACGCCTTGGACCCCGCCGCCGATGGCGCCGAAAGTCTTGGAGCGTATATTGCGGTCCAACGTTTGAGGATCGGGATTGAAATGATTGAAAAGGTTGTAGAATTCGCCTCGAATCTCAAGCGCGCGGAATTCGGCGAACTTAAAGTTCTTGTTCACAGAGAAATCCACGTTCTCAATGCCGGGGAGCCGGATGGCGTCCGTGCGGGGAGAAGTTCCAAAACGTCCTTCGAACGGCTGTCCGTTCGGCAGTTGATAGCTGAACGCCGCTGTATTGAAGTAGCGCTGGTAAGTTTGCCGATCCTTAGGCAGGTTGCCTGTTTGGCCCAGAACGGAATCGGGCCGCGACCCGACTCCGGTGCCCGTGGTATCGACACCGTAATCGATCGGGGCGGGAAAACCGCTCTGGAGGGTGAGAATTGTGGAAGCTTGAATTCCATCGAGCAGGAACTTGGATATACCGTGAGTATTCCGGAATAGCGGAATATCGTAAAGAACAGTTTGCACGAACCGGTGCGTGACGTCGAAGCCGGAAACACTGCGGTCCGCCCGGGCGTTGTAGAGATCCTGCACATTGCCTATATAGAATCCGCCGCCCACTTGTCCGCCAATATCAGCCGGGCCGGAGATGGACTTGGCGAACGTATAAGCTGTCAGGAAGGTCAGGCCCTTCGAGAGGCGGCGCTCCGCCTTCACCTGAAGGGAATGGTAGATGGAATCGCCATTCGACTTATCGGACTGCACCGCGCGTTGAAACAACTGATTGGGACGGCGGCTGTTGAGGGAGGGGAGACCGGGCGTAGTCGGGTCGACAATCTGGATGGGACGGTTCAGGTCGCCATAGGTGGTGTAGAGGCGCGTTCCTTTCGAACCGACGTAGCCGGTATCGAGAACGATGGAGCCCGGCAACTTGTGCTGCACGTTTACGTTCCATTGCTGGATGTAGCTGTCGCGCATATTCTGATCATTGCTGACCGCGAAGTTGAGCGCGCCGTTGGTGACAGCGCTTGAGAAGGGATCATTGAAAAAGATGTTCGGCCTGCCGGAGAGATTGCCGGTTACGGATGCCCCCGCCGTGGCCTGCGCGCCTTCCGCCATGGCAAAGATGGCGTTTGAAATCTCGGGTGTGTAGTACAGGCCATAGCCTGCACGAACCACTGTTTCGCCGAAAAACTCCGGACGGTACGCCACGCCAAAACGCGGGCCGAAATTGTTGTACTCCGGTTGGATGAGGCCGCGCCCGTAGGGAGAGTTTTGCGGAGTTACATAGTTTGTGACCTGAAACCCGTTCTGGTAAATGTCGACGAATTTATCATCGGACTGCTTATAGCGCTGGAAGTAGTCGTAGCGGAGACCGAGGGTAAGCGTCAGATGCTGCGTAACTTTCCAATCGTCATTGACAAAATACGCCTGCCAGATGTTGTGCAGGTCCGTCGAAGTGTGGGCGGGGTTGACGGCGGCTGTCTTGACATAACCGAGAAGGAAATCCGCGAGAGCCGAGCCAGTGTACGTTCCGTCAAAACCGAAAGAGCCACGCGGATTGCGGGCCTGCCCGAACGTGACGAGACGGCGGTCCCATTCCGCTCCGACCTTCAGATAGTGCCGGCCGAACTGCCAGGAGAGGTTGTCGGTGATCGGGATGATTCCGTTGGACCGGATGCGAGGGCCAATCTGCCTTTGCAGATTGTAGGTATCGTAGCCGCCGTCGGGCCCGCTGATGCTCACCGTGGGCGGCCCGAATTCTTCGGGAAGACGGGAAAGCAGCGGGATTCCGAGCTTTCCGGTTACGTCATAAGCGGGGTCGTTGGTGGTGCCGAAGACTTCGGCTTCGCTGAACTTGTGCCAGCCGCCGCGCAGTTCGTTCACCAGGGACGGACTGAGGGTGTGCGTCCAACTGAGCTCGACATTCTGAGTTCTTCCGAGATTGTTGCGCTCGTCATGGCCCCAAAATGGAACGCCGGCTTCATACGTGTCGTTGAACACGTAACGGCCAGTGACGGTGTCGCGCGTGGAGAAGTTGTGATCGATGCGGGCCACGTAATTCTTTTGGTTCGAAGTGGCGCTGAAGGGGGTGGAAAGAAAGTTCTGAATCCCGAGCGAGGCATTCGGCAGCGGTTCGTAGTTCAGAAACGCCAAAGCCTGAGCGCTGAGGAGAGATGGCGGGATGCGGTTACCCACCAGACCTACTCCGAGGGGATCTTTCAGAACTATGGGAACACCTTTGGCGTCTGTGAGTCCGGTGAGATCGCCCGACCTTTGGGCGGCGGTTGGCACGATGCGGTACTGGCCCACCACGCCCTGCGCCGTATATCCGGATTCCCAGTTGAAGAAGAAGAAAGTCCTGTCTTTACCGCGATAGAGCTTCGGGAGGACCACCGGGCCGCCCAGGTTTGCGCCGAACTGGTTCCGGTTCAAACGGGGACTGGTCACGTCCTTCTTGGCGATGGCGTCGTAGCTCTGCGTGAGAGCGTCGTTGCGGTTGAATTCCCACAAGGTTCCGCGCAACCGATTCGTTCCACCGCGGGTGACGATATTGACCTGCGCCCCCGGCGCGCCCCCGGTGTCCGCGCCATAAGTGCTGGTTTCGACTTTGAATTCAGAGAGCGAATCGACCGAGGGAGAGAAGCTGTAGCTCATGGCGTCGTAATCCATGAACTCGATGCCATCGAGAAAGTACCGGTTGGCAGTATCGCGCTGGCCGTTCGCGGAAGCACCGGTGGAGCCGTACCCCGGATCGGTCTGCCCGGCTGAGCCGCGGCCCCTGCGGACGGTGATGGAACCGGGGGTACCCGCCTGGACGCCCGGAATCAACTGAGTCAGCTGGACGAAATTGCGCCCGTTCAAGGGCAAATCGACGATCTTGCTGGCGTCGATCACGGTTCCCACTGTGGCGTTTTCCGTTTGCAGCAGGACGCTGGACGCCGCCACGCTGATGCTCTCGTTCACATTACCGATTTTGAGGACGAAATCGAGCCGCGCGGCCTGATCCACCTGAAATGTCGCGCGATCCACTTGTTGGGTTGTGAAACCCTGGTGCGTGGCGGTGATCGCGTAGTCACCCGCGATCAGGAAGGGGAGTGAGTAGTTTCCGGCGGAATCCGTGGTGGATTCCCGGGTGGTGTTTGTGGATAGGTTGGTGGCCCGGACCAGCACACCGGGGAGGACTGCGCCGGAAGCATCGGTCGCCACGCCGGACAGGGTGGCGGTGGTGCCTTGCGCGCGCATCGCGGAGGTGAGGATGAGGAGTATGGAAACGAACAACGCTGCCTGGCGCATAGTGGATATGTATATGTCAGGCTTACATGCTTCGGCTGAACCAGGCGTGCGCTTCGGTGGCGCGGCGTGGGATGTAAACGGGTGCGCTTCGTCAACGTAAACAGGAGGACAGATATCGATGAAAAAGTTCGGAGTTCTCTGTTTCGTTCTGACAAATATCTGTTTTTTCACCGTCACGGCGGTTGCTGAGAAGTCTGCCGATGTACCGGAAGTGGAAGTTGCCGACCATCAATGGCTGGCTCCTCTTTCCTGGACCGGCGATCTGCTGATCTGGTTGGAATCGCCGAGTTCTCAGGCCTACGCTGAGTCTCCCGTGGTACGGGCATACAGCGGTTCCGGCAAGCTTGCATTCGAAACCGCGCTCAAGTTTCCGGAGACCGAACGCGTTCAACTTTTCAGCTCGTCCGTCGACACCAAATCCTCATTGGTGGTGGTTTCCGCCGCGGCGTGGAATTATTCGCACGCTCCAGTGGGGCTCCTTTGCCTTATGGACAGGGGTGGCCGAATCACAAAGGTAGTAAGAATGAATGACTTTGTGGCCCAGCTTGTCCGTGTTTCCGCTGACGGAAACATCTGGTGCTTTGGCACGCCTCTTGGACATGGCTCCGCTTATCCCAAGGTGGAACTGTTTCGGCGTTATTCGAGCGATGGAGTTTTGCTCAACAAGTTTATGCTCCGCTCGGAATTTCCAACACGCGGGCACCCGACGGATCACGTACCCGGGGTAGGCTCGCGCTTTCTTGTCAGTTCCAGTAATACGGTTGGAGCTTATGTGCCGATAACCCGCGAATGGCTTGAATTCGACCTCAATGGCCAGCTTCAGGAGCGCATTCCTGTATCCGGTTCCGGATACGTGGCCGAAGTTGCCATGACCGACAGCGGCGATGTATACGCATGGCTCGGTTCCAGTTATAGAAACGGGACTCTCAACTTCTTAGACAAAAAGAACAAAGCATGGCGTCCAGTAAAAGTGAATCCCGTAGATCCCCCTTTGATCGGCCTGGATGGAGCCGATGGAAATCAGCTGGTCCGCCACGATCCGTACTCCCGGCCCACTCACTACATCTGGACACAGCCTCCATCAGACAAGTAGGGTTTCCACGCACAGCAGCGACGGACGCACCTCGAATATAATATAAAGACCATGCCTGTAATGCCCAGCGCCAGCATACTCCTGTGTGGAGCATTGCTCGGTGAAGCGTTTCTGGGAAGCAGCCTGTGTCAGGCGCAGACTGCCGGCGCGAAACACGGCAACGTTGGGACCGGCCTAAACTTTTATAGCTTGGAGAAAGAAATCGCGCTGGGGCGGCAGTTGGCGCTGGAAGTGGAAAAACAGGTTCACCTTTCGAGTGATCCGATCCTGACAGAATACGTAAGCCGGTTGGGCCGGAACCTGGCGCGGCACTCCGATGTGCGGCTGCCGGTCACGGTGAAGGTGATTGAATCCGACCAGGCGAACGCGTTCACTCTCCCGGGGGGCCGCATCTTCATCGATACGGGGCTGATCCGGCTGAGTGAAACCGAAGCGGAGTTGGCGGCTGCGCTGGCGCACGAAATCGCTCATGCGGCCGCGAGGCATGCAACCCGGCAGGCGACTACAAACCGCATTGTGCAAGGCGCGACGATTCCGTTAATTTTTCTGGGGCCGCTTCCCGGTCTGGGCGCGAAGCTCGGCGCTTCCCTGGGGTGTATGAAATTTGCCCGGACCTATGAAACGGAAGCCGATGAGTTAGGGCTTCGGTACCTGTCGGATTCGGGGTACGATCCGACGGCGGCCATCGATATGTTCGAGCGGATGGAAGCACGGGAGCGGATGCGCTCCAAGGCCCTGGGCAAGCTCTTCAGCACTCATCCCGCGACGGCGGACCGTATCGCGAAGACACAGAAGCTTCTTCGGAACACGCTTTGGGCACGGGAAGAGTACGTGGTGAACACGTCCGAGTACGAAGAGATTCGCAAGCGGTTGCCGCCCGGGGGCAAGCCCGCTGAGCCGCGGCGCCCCACCCTGTTCCGCGCCGGTGAAACCTCTTCCGCCCGGGGCGCGTAGAAACACCTATACTACGTTCAGGAGCTATCGATGCGTTTGCTTCCCCGCCAGATCTCCGCCGCTGTCGCGATATTCGCGCTGCTGCCGGTCACGTTTTACGCTAAAGACAAGAAGAAGGATGCCGATGAGATTGGCAACCGGGATGTTGGCAAAGGAATCAACTTCTATTCGATCGAGAAAGAAATTGCGCTCGGCAAGCAGTTGGCTACCGAGGTGGAGCGCCAGGCGCGGATTGTGGACGATCCGGTGATCGCGGAGTACGTGAACCGAGTCGGCCAAAATCTGGTGCGGAATTCGGACGCGAAGGTTCCGTTCACTATAAAGGTTCTGGACGACGATGTATTAAACGCATTCGCGCTTCCCGGCGGCTTCTTTTTCGTCAACACCGGCGTGATTTCAAGAGCGGAGAATGAAGCTCAGCTGGCGGGAGTGATGGCGCATGAAATCGCTCACGTGGCGGCGCGTCATGGCACCCGCCAAGCCACCAAGGGACAGTTGATCAATTACGGCAGTATTCCGTTGATTTTTATGGGCGGCTGGGCCGGTTATGCAATTCGGCAAAGCGCCGGTTTATTGATTCCTCTCGGATTCCTGAGCTTCTCGCGCGGCATGGAGAGCGAAGCGGATCTTTTGGGTCTCGAATACATGTACAAAGCCGGTTACGATCCGACCGCGTTTGTCGACTTCTTCGAAAAGGTGCAGTCACTGGAGAAGAAGAAGCCCGGCACGATTGCAAAGGTTTTCTCGACACACCCGATGACGGACGACCGCATCAAGACGTCGCAGCACAATATTCAGGAGTATTTGAAAGCCAAGCCTGAGTATGTGCTGAATACTTCCGAATTTAACGACGTGAAAGCGCGGCTGCTGGCCATGCATAACCATCGCAAGATTGACGATAAAGATGTGAACCGTCCGCGTCTGCGCCGCGCTCCCGGTTCGGGCACCGGTCCGATCGATGACGAATCCGGCACGGAGAAGAAGCCGAAAACGGATCAGGATGAGCGGCCCACGCTAAAACGCCGTGATACTTAGTGCGTCGGCAATCGTTCATGCCGTGGTTTTTGGGGCAGCCTGCATGGTGATGCAGGCTGCCCCTTCTATTTTGGTGCATGGTCATCGCGGCGCGCGCGCGATGCGGCCGGAGAATACGCTGCCCGCATTCCGGTATGCGGTCGCCGAGGGTGTCGACGCCCTGGAACTGGACATAGCGGTGACCAGGGACGGCGTTCCGGTGGTTTCGCATGACCCGGTGCTACAACCGCCGGTGTGCAGCAACCCGGACATGAAGAGCGCGGCCATCCATACTTTGACGCTGGCAGAGGTGCGGGAGTGGGATTGCGGCGCGATTCGGAACCCGCGATTCCCGAGGCAACAGACTCTTCCCGGTACCCGCATGCCGACGCTGGAGGAAGTCTTCGATCTTGCCCCGCTCGGCGCGTTCGATTTCAACATAGAGACGAAGATATTCGCGGCGAAGCCGGAATTGGCGCCCACTCCGGAAGAGTTTGTCCGTCTGGTTCTGGCGGCCGTGAGAAAACACAAACTGGAGAAGCGCGTGATTCTTCAGTCCTTCGATTTTCGGACGTTGCTTGAAATGAAGCGGCTGGCGCCGGAGATCCGTACTTCGGCCTTGATAGAAGGCAGTCCGCGCGATTTCGTCGAGGTAGCTCGCGAGGCAAAGGCGGACATCGTATCGCCGCAGTTCGCTATGGTCACGCCGGAACTGGTTGCGGCGGCGCACCGCGCCCATATACAGGTTGTGCCCTGGACCGCGAACGAGCCGAAGGAGTGGGCACCGCTGATCGCGGCCGGCGTGGATGCGATTATTTCAGACGATCCAGCGGCGCTCATAGCTTACTTGAAAAAATAACGCAGCTAAATCCTGGTGAGTACATCCCGGCAGCGTGGCGCGTATTCCGGCTCCGCGGAAGCATGCCCGGCTTCGCGAATCACAGTATTCCGATCGCCCATTAGCAGAGCGAACTGAAGCGTCGTGTAACAGCGGTAGGCGGTTTCCGGCTTGATCCGTTCCGCCACTTTGATGGCTTGGTAGGCCTGTGGCATTTTATTCTGGCGGTAAAGCGCCATTGCCAGCATGTATTCCGCGCTGGGATCTTCGACGACGTTCGCCATTACCCCCGCGTATTCACCGGCTTTCGAGAACTCGCCCTTTTCGTAGGCGTCGAGCACTCGCTCCAACTGAGGATGATGAGACCGGGGCGATTCGCGAAGCAGCTCCGCCCGGTCGAGCGGTGGCATTTGCGCGAGGCTTGCATAGCGTGAGGATGGCGTGAAGTCGAGTTTTTCGGGCTTGGCGGTATCGGGCCCGCGCTTCCATGGAATGACCGTGGCCAGCAGCGCGGCTGCGGCAACCGCCATCAGAAGGACGCGGCGGCGCATGGGCAGCGCGCGCTCACGAGGCTCCTGAGATCGGGCAAGAAAGGCCAGATCTTCGCGGCAGGGCGAGCACTCTTTCAGGTGCTCGCGCACCAACTGCGCGGATTTCCCGGCCAGTTCTCCACTTTGGTAGCCTGCAATCGCGTGCGCATCGGGGCAGCGCGCGACGGCAACCTGCCCCTCATCCGCAGGAAGCAGGATGGCTCGAAGCCGTGTCAAGCTTTCGAGCAGCGAGGCACAACCGGGGCAGCGGGCGGCATGTTCAGAAGGGATGCCCGATTCAGCCGCTCTCCAGAGCAATTCCTGGCGAACCTGCTCCGCGGTCACGACACCGAGCGAGCGCCAGTACTCGTCAGGTTCGAATTGCCCCTGGTCTATACACATCCGATTCATTGGTTGCCTGGTACCAGCCCTTTCTTCACGTTGATGGACGCGGGTTCAGCGGCCAGGGCCGGGGCGCCGAAGATGCGGGAAAGTATGGCCCGGGCTTTGAAAATTCTGGTTGCCACGGTATTGATGGGCGTATTGGTTTGCCGGGCGATTTCGCCGTACGACATTTCTTCGCTCACGCGCAAGCGGAATGCCGTTCGCAGCGGTTCCGGAATGAATTGGTACAGCTTTTCCGCCGCAAGGGAAGCCTCTACAGTTTCGAACTGGTAATCTTTCACGGGGATGGAGCGTTCCCGCTCTTCGCCATCCAGTTCAAAAGTAAGCCGCACCATCTTTTCGCGGCGGCGGGACCGGTCGGAGCGGAGTTTTTGCAGGATGGCGATCTGGATAACGCGATACACGAAGGTTTGCAGCCGCGCGTCGCCCCGGAACTCTCCTTTGGAGCGGATAAGCGAAATGTATGCATCGTGAAGAATGTCTTCGCGATCTTCGGGAAGCGGCACCTCTCGCGCCAGCAGACCTTGCACCTGCTTGCTTTGGGCGAAGTAGGTGGAATAAAGCTCATCACGCGCTTCAGCGCCGCCGGCCTGGGCCTTGCGCAGCAACTCGGCTTCAGCGGAGAACTCCATCCCTCAACCGATTATCGCTGAGAAGCCAGATCCTCCAGGCACCGGGCGACTAAGGCGGTCCATCCGGTCTGGTGGGAAGCGCCGCAACCGCGCCCTGTATCGGGATTGAAGTATTCGTGGAAGAGAGTCAGCCCGCTCCAGTGCGGGTCGTCGGCAAAGATGCGAAGATCGCCCTGCCAGGGACACCAGCCGGATGGATCGGGCGTGAAGAGCCGGGTGAGCCGGGCGTTGATATCCCGGGATACTTCGCGGAGATTTTTCCAAATGCCCGAGCCGGTGGGACACTCCACTTTCAAGTCATCGCCGTAGAAGTGGTGGTAGCGTTCGAGGGCTTCCACGAGAAGATAATTCAGCGGAAACCAAATGGGACCGCGCCAGTTCGAGTTCCCGCCGAATGTCCCGGTTTCGGATTCACCGGGCTCATATTTGACCTGGCGCTCCTCGCCGTCCACATGGAGGACGTAGGGATGCCGCCGGTGGATTTTCGATAGCGAACGGATGCCGTAGGGCGACAGAAATTCGTTTTCGTCGAGCATGGTACGGAGGACGCGAATCAGGCGATCCCGGGAGGGGATGGCGAGCAGGCGATTGCGGTGGCGTTCGGCGCCACCCGATTCCATGCAACTGATTTGGGATTTCAAGTCGCGCCGATTTTCTATAAACCAGTCCATCCGTTTCCGGAAAGCCGGGAGTTTGGCGATCTTCTCCTCCTCCAACACCTCGCTGGCGAACAAAGGGATCAGGCCGACAATGGACCGGATCTTAAGCGGCACAGCACGGCCATCGATTAACAATTGATCGTAGTAGAAGCCGTCTTCCTCGTTCCATAGGCCGGTGCCGCCCAGCGTGTTCATGGCGTCGGCGATCTCGACAAAATGCTCGAAGAATTTGGAAGCGATATCTTCGTATGCCGGGTCTTCGGAAGCAAGCTCGAGCGCCATGGAAAGCATGGTGGAACAAAAGAATGTCATCCAAGCTGTGCCATCGGCCTGCTCAAGAGCCTGCCCGTTCGGCAAGGGCTGTGAACGATCGAACACTCCGATGTTATCGAGACCCAGAAACCCGCCGGAGAAGACCTGTTTACCGGCGACATCCTTGCGGTTTACCCACCAGGTGAAATTGATGAGCAGCTTATGGAAGATGCGCGCCAGGAAGACACGATCGCGCTGCCCGTGCGGCGCGCTGATCTTATAGACGCGCCACGCCGCCCAGGCCTGTACGGGCGGGTTTACGTCGCTGAACGCGAACTCATAGGCGGGTACCTGGCCGGCGGGGTTCATGTACCACTCGCGATGGAACAGAATGAGCTGCTGTTTCGCAAACTCAGGGTCAATCTGGGCGAAGGGGATCATGTGGAAACCGAGATCCCAGGCGGCGTACCAGGGGTACTCCCAGGAATCGGGCATGGAGATGACGTCGCGATTGAACAGATGCATCCAATCGTGATTGCGCCCGTGCCAGCGGGCGGCTGGCGGCGGGGGCTGCCCGGGGTCGCCTTCCAGCCAATCCTGCACGGCGTAGAAGTAGAACTGCTTCGTCCACAGCAGGCCCGCGTAGGCCTGCCGCGCGACGCGGCGTTCCGGTTCTGAGATATTCGAGGGAAGCCAGCCCGCGTAAAAAGTGTCCGCTTCGGCGATGCGGGCCGCGAAAATGCGGTCGAAGTCTTCACCGAATGGGTCACGAAGCGGAGTCTCCCCGGACGTCAGGCGAAAGCGCAGTTGCATCTCAGAACCTGCGGGAATTTCGAGCCGGTAGCAGGCCGCCGCTTTAGTTCCTTCGAGCGCGGGATTGACTGCCTCCTTCCGGCCATGAATTACGTAGTCGTGGAAAGCGTCCTTTACGTACCGCGTGGCGTCGTAGTAGCCAAAGAGCCGGGCGGCATTGGTTTCATTGCCGGTGAAAAGCAGTTCGGCCTCGCGGTCGATCGAAAACGTGTACTTCCCGAGCGAGGCATGGTCCAGCTTCAGAGAGCGCCGCCCCTCTGCGGAGATGGCGGGACGGGGCCAATAGCCTTCGCCGGTGCGGCCCCAGGCCCAAGTATTGCGAAACCAGAGAGTGGGCAGCAGATGGAGCGGTGCGGAATCGGGTCCGCGGTTGGATGCGGTGAGGCGGATCAGAATATCGTCAGGACCCTGCTTCGCGTACTCGGCGGTGATGTCGAAGTAGCGCGATTCGTGGAAGGCCGCGGTGTCGGTGAGCTCAAATTCGCGGTCGTTGCGGGTGCGTTGGCGGTTCACTTCGACCAACTCGGAATACGGGTAAGCGCTTTGCGGGTACTTATAGAGCGCCTTCATGTAGGAGTGCGTGGGCGTGGAATCCAGATAGAAGTAGAGTTCCTTTCCATCTTCGCCGTGGTTTCCTTCCGGGCCGCTCAACCCGAAAAGGCGTTCCTTTAGAATGGGGTCCCGGCCGTTCCAAAGGGCAAGCGCGAAGTTGAGGCGGCCTTCGCGATCGCAGATGCCGAGCAAGCCGTCGTCGCCCCAGCGATATGCCCGGCTACGCGCCTGGTCGTGCGGAAAGTACTCCCAGCAGGTCCCGTTCTCAGAATAATCTTCACGAACAGTGCCCCACTGGCGTTCGGAAAGGTAAGGTCCCCAACGCTTCCAGTTTTCTTTACGGGCGGCATCCTCGGCCAAACGCTGCTTTTCTAAATCCATCGGGTAATTGGTTCCATCATGATATCCGTTCCTTCGGTAGAATCTGAGGATATGAAGCTAGCAGAAGCCTTAATACCGGAATTCGAGCAGGAAGCCGCGACCACGCGCAAGACGCTGGAACGCATCCCGGATGGAAAGATGGAGTGGCAGCCGCATACGAAATCCATGTCGCTGGGAAGATTGGCCCACCACGTGGCGGAGATTCCGGGCTGGACTACGATGACCTTCGACCGGGATGTGCTGGACATGGGTGATTACAAGCCTCCGCAAGTTCAGACTCGCGCAGAGATTCTGGCGATGTTCGATAAGAATGTGGCGGACGCACGCAAGGCGCTGGCCGAAGTTTCCGATGAAATTGCCCAGGGCAATTGGAGCCTGACAGGGGGCGGGCAAACGTATTTCACTATGCCGAAGATGGCCGTGATCCGGACGTGGGTGTTGAACCATTCGGTGCATCACCGGGCACAGTTGGGCGTGTACCTGCGGCTGCTCGATATTCCGGTTCCGGGAGTCTACGGTCCTTCCGCGGACGAAATGTAAAAGCTGGTAGCCCGCGAGTGGAAGGTCACCTGCACTGTTTACGGCATGGGACAGGAATCGCATTACACCTCCGCCAATCTGGGCGGAATTAAACGCGGCGACAGCGAGGAAACGGGAGATCTTGAGGCGCAGCCCACCGCAACGGCGGACCGCGCAGGTTCCGGAGCCTCGGGCGGAAATTCCGGAGCTTCGGGACGCGTGACCGGGGATCCGAGCGCCGTGGGCGTCAGCCGCGGAGACAAACTGTTGAAGGGCGATGGCGGCCTGGACGATCTTACGGTGAAAGACGCATCAGATCCGGACCTTGGCCTGACGGATGTGGGGGATGTTCCGGCTGACGATTGGGCGGCGAACACGGGGCCGTCGCACAGCAC
>JALYXI010000361.1 GCA_030947245.1 Acidobacteriota bacterium | reverse complement strand
CTGCAGGATGCAGGTCCATTATGTCCGGCCGGCCAGCGACGGCAGAGATAGGTAGTGAACTGGAGATGCCCTTTCCGAACAGTGCCAGATCGGGCACAATGCCGTAATGTTCAAAACCCCAAAGCGTGCCGGTGCGGCCGAAGCCCGCCTGCACCTCGTCGCACACAAGAAGCACGCCGTGCCGGGTGCACCAGGTTCGCATAGCCTGCATGTACTCCGCAGGCGCGAAAGCAGCGCTACCTCCCTGGTATGTTTCGAGCATCACGCCCGCAACATCTTCCGGACGCAGATTCCGTTCGCTCAACGCTTGCTCGAATCCCGCAAACGTGTTGTCTTCTGTTCGGAAGCCATCAGGGAAAGGAACCTGCGCAAAGCCAGGGTCAAGGTTGACGATCCACTCCTTCAGACTCGGAATACCGCCCGCCTGTTGGGAGCCGAGAGTGCGCCCGTGGAACGACTTCTCAAAAGAAACAATCACATGCTTGGCTCGGCCACCCACCTGAAGGCCGTGTGTTCGGCATAGTTTAACGGCGCATTCGGCAGTTTCCGAACCTGTCGTCAGTAAGAACACTTTCTTTAACGGCTCGGGCAATAGGCTGGCGAGCCTTTCAACTGTCCGCATGCGTATCTCGCTGGGGAAGCAGTAATTGGTCAGGAGTTTCGAAGAGGCCTGCTGTGTGATTGCCTCAATAATCTCCTTGCGTCCGTGTCCGGCATTGGTGATCAGAACGCCAGAGGACCAGTCGATCCACTTGTTTCCCCAAGCGTCGTAGACCTGAAAGCCTTCGGCGTGGTCCCAAACGACAGGCGGCTGACCTCCCATTGCCACCGGCTCATACATCTGAAGCTTTGCCAAAATCGGTACCGACTGGGGTACGGGGAACTCGGTAACAATTCTGCGGAACGGTGTCTCAACACGGGACACACGCTTGGGAGTAGTGGTGAATTCTCTAGCCATAGCTTTATTGAACTGCCTCTCTAAACCTTGGTGATGAACGCGGTGAGGTTACGTCGAGACCGGATGGTCAACAATTTCCTCGTTCTTACGGTCCCAGTACATTTTCTTCCCCTCGCGATAACTGCGCGTGGCCATCACAACCGCAACAGCGTGCGCGAACCCGGTCTCGATATTCCCATTCGGCACTTGCCGGCTGCGCATGCAACGGAACCAGTCATCGGTGTGATATTTGAGATTGTCGTCCTGGTTGATCGGCGGCGGCTCTGAGTTCCCTGGGATAGTGACCAGTTCCGGTTTCGCTTTGCCTGCTTTCAGATCGAACACGACGTTGGATGCCCAGGCACTCTTCGTTTCAGCAATGAACCACCACTGCGGGCTGCCTTCGCCGCCAGGAGAGTAGAGGGTTCCATGTGTGCCGCGAATGATTGTATGGTCGCCGTATCCGCTGCCGAAGGTGGTGCCGTAATCGTAAAGCACCTGCTTTTCGGCGAAAGTGGAAAGGCACTGAAAAGTATCGGGGTTCTCGCGGACATCATGCCACGCGAAAATCCCGCCATTTGAGACCGTGTCGTCCGGAATGAACGTGTCCAGATAGAAGTGCGCCAGTCCGGAGCCGTGGCTGTACCATTGATCGGTGATTCCGCCGGAAAACTCCTTGAAAATTCGGAATTCGAAATAAACGCGCGGGTCGAACGGCCGCGATGTGCGTCCGAGCAGCCAGCGATTCCAATCCGTGTCTTTTTCCTTGAGAGCCGCAATATCGGGATTGTTGGGAACGTCCCAACGGGGGCCGTTGAAATTCCAACTCTGGCTGATTGACACAATTTTGCCGAGCTTCCCGGATCGTATGATCTCCCGAACCCTTTGCTGGTAGGGGTCACTCAACCACTGTGAGCCCATTTGTACCACCTGCTTGCCGGATTTTACAGTGTCGCGCGCGAGCTTCGCGTCGGCAAGCGTGTTTGCCATAGGCTTTTCGCAATAGCAGTCCTTCCCCGCCCGCACCACTTCGGCCAAGATCCTGGCATGCTGGTGATCTCCCGTCCCGATCATCACAGCGTCAAGATCGCGGTCAGCGAGTAGCTCCTCTGAATATTTGAAAGTCTTCGGAGCCGCCCCAAATAGCGCCTGCGCATCAGCTGCTGCTCTTTCGCGGTTCACGCTCCAGAGGTCGCAAACGCTGCGGAGGTCAAATTTCGGATCCGTTGCGAACGACTTCTTCAGCATGCGCCGGTGACCGTTGGCGCGGTGCCCGCAACCTATTTCTCCAATCTGAATGCGATCGTTGGCCCCAATGATCCGGGCATAGGATCGTGCCGCAAATGGCAGGCCTGCGGCAACGGCGCCAGTAACAAAACTCCTGCGGGATATCGCTTTTGTCATTGAGAACCTTCCTTCAAATGCGCGGGCAGCGGGCCACTTTGCCCATTCGTTCGGATCAGAAGCAATATGCTCAATGTTGCCAGTAAGGGCATAGTTCCCGCCGCCACGAATGCCGGGACATAAGAGAAGCGATCCACAAGCGCACCAATTAAAAGCGTGAA
>JALYXI010000357.1 GCA_030947245.1 Acidobacteriota bacterium | reverse complement strand
CCGTAATCCATCAGGCTGCGAACGGTCCCGTGTACCACCATGCCTTCCCGCAGGTCGCCCAGCAGCCGCTCCCGCGCGCTCTTTTCTTCTTCTTCCAGCACCACGCGGCGGTCGACTACGATGTCTTCTTCCGCAGTATCCAGCTTGATGATCTTGCAACTGATATCCTGTCCAACCAACTTCTCCAACTCCGCCGCGTCTTTGGCTCCGCTGCGTGAAGCAGGCATGAAAGCGCGTGAACTGACATCCACGGTGACCCCGCCTTTCACTACACCGGTAACCCTGCCGCTTATGGTTGCCTTGTCTGCGAATGCCTTCTCAAGGGCTGTCCAATCCTTCGGCCGTTCAAACTTAATGAGAGAAAGATTGTAATAACCTTCGGGATCGTGGCCCGTGATGGCAACTTGAACCTTGTCACCGGACTTAACGGCAACCTCGCCATTGTTGTCACGCAGGTTGCCCGTCGGAAGCGCGCCCTCCTCTTTCATCCCGATATCGAGGAAGATCAGATCGCCCGATACAGTGAGAACTGTTCCCTCGCGGCCTTCTCCGGTGGCCGGCTTGCGGGTATGGGTTTGTTCGAATTCTTTGAGGACATCGCCGAAGGACGAGGGCTCCGTCTCGCGGTCCACAGACTCTTGATTGGGCATGGGGGAATTACGTTTACATTCTTGCATACCGGCCTGCATACCCGCGTAGCGCGCCAGGAGACAGGCGAAGGCCCCAAGCGCTTACTCCTGGCGAAGTCGCGTCTCAAAGCTCAGCAACGGCGGGTTCGGAGCCGCGATTGAACGCGAGCATAGCATAATAGATGAAGGCCTAATTATGCAGGATGTGATCAACGGACCCTTGGAATCGTTAGAACAGTGGGATGATTTCGTCAAGTCGCGATACCGCCCCGAGAAGCAGAAAGAGGAATTCCGCGATTACCGCTCCGGGGCGAATCCGGGAGTGGAGGAGTTTTACCGCCAGAACCACGAATTCCAAACGCTGGATTTCGTCTTGGGGAAAAAGGCGGAGTACGGATCGCTGTCCAAACGCCGGATGGGGATCTGGGAGGCTTTGGAATACCTGAATACTCTGGTGGACGACAGCGATCCCGATACCGATCTTTCCCAGATAGAACACGCGATGCAGACTTCAGAGGCCATCCGGGCGGATGGGCATCCGCGATGGTTCGTGCTGACCGGGTTGATTCACGACTTAGGCAAGATGCTTTGTTTCTATGGCGAACCCCAGTGGGCAGTGGTGGGTGACACGTTTCCCGTCGGATGCCGTTTCTCCGACAAGATCGTTTACCCGGAATTCTTCGTGGCCAACCCGGATTCGCGTGTGCCGCAATACTCGACCGAAATGGGCATTTACGGGCGGCATTGTGGGATCGAAAATGTTCAGCTTTCCTGGGGACACGACGAGTATCTTTATCATGTGACGAAAGAGTATCTCCCCGAAGAAGCGCTTTACATGATCCGGTACCATTCGTTTTATCCCGGGCACCGCGAGAATGCTTATGATCATCTGCTGAATCAGCACGACCGGGAGATGTTCGGATGGGTCCGCAAATTCAATCCCTACGATCTGTACTCGAAATCGGCAACGCGGCCGGACGTTGTGACCCTCAAGCCGTATTACACTGATTTGATTACCGAGTACTTCCCGCAAGAACTAAATTGGTAACCTTTCCACGGTTCGCCACGCCCCACAATTAGCCGGTAAGCTTATTAAACGAAGGAAACGATTGATCAACAGCATGGATACCGGGCCTCGGCTTGCCTGCGCCGTCCTCACCATGGCGGGCATGGTCTTGGCAGGCTGCACGGGCAAAAGTTCGACATCTCCCAACTCCAGAAAAGGCGGAGGCGATGTTCCCGTAACCGCCGCTACCGTTCTAACCCGGAATGTGCCCGTGGAGTTGCAGGTTATCGGCAATGTGGAAGCGTATTCCACAATTGCGCTCAAAGCCCAGGTTTCCGGCGAAATCACAAAAGCTTATTTTCAGGAAGGCGCTTACGTAAAGAAAGGTGAGTCGCTCTTCACGATTGATCCACGCGCAATGAAAGCGCAGGTCCAGCAAGCGCAGGCAACTCTGGCCCGCGACCAAGCGCAGCTTGCCCAGGCACAGGCCAACCTTGCGCGAGACCAGGCCCAGGCTAAGTACAGCCGGGACCAAGCCGGCCGGTACTCGGATCTGCAGAAGGAAGGCATCGTCTCGAAAGATCAAACCGAGCAGCTACGAAGCGCCGCCGACGCCGCCGCACAGGCGCTCACTGCGGACCAGGCTGCGATTGAAAGTGCCCGTGCGGAAATCGCCGCCCAGAAAGCCACCGTCGAGACCATGCAGGTGCAGTTCGGGTACACGGAAATCAAGTCTCCCATCGACGGACGCACCGGCAGTATTAACGTAAAGCAGGGCAATATCGTAGCCGCGAACACCGTGGATTTGATGACCATCAACCAGGTCCAGCCCATCTATGTGACGTTTTCGGTTCCGGAGGCGCAGCTTCCCGAAATTAAGAAGTATATGGCCGTAAGTAAGCTTCCTGTGACGGCAATTCCACAAGACGACCCTGCCGGCACGGAAACCGGGATTCTCACCTTCATCGACAACGCCGTGGATATGTCTACCGGGACCATCAAGCTGAAAGGAACGTTCCCGAATACCAGCCGCAAGCTGTGGCCCGGAGAATTTGTCCGGGTGACTCTCCGCCTTACTGTGCAGCAGAACGCTCTCGTTGTGCCCAGCCAAGCCGTGCAAACCGGGCAGGACGGGCCTTTTGTTTTCGTGATCAATAACGATCGCTCCGTCGAAAACAGGCCGGTTTCGACGGGCGCGCGCGTGGATCAGGATCTGGTCATCGAAAGCGGGTTGAGAGCCGGTGAATCTGTGGTCACGGAAGGGCAGTTGCGATTGGCGCCGGGCATGAAAGTGATGATCCGGCAGCCGGGCGGCGGTCCCGGTAACGGCGGCGGCGGCCGGCGGCGGCCCGGTTAATTTCTAAGAGGGGGACCCCGGCGTGAACTTTTCGGAATTCTTCATTCGGCGGCCGATCGCAACCAGCTTATTGATGCTGGGCATCGCCATGTTCGGCATTGTGGCGTATCGGGCGCTCCCGGTCAGCGACATGCCCAACGTGGACTTTCCCACTATCAACGTGGGTGCGAGTCTGCCCGGCGCCGATCCGGCCACTATGGCTTCCGCCGTCGCGACGCCGCTTGAAAGGCAGTTTACCGGGATTGCCGGTCTCGATTCAATGACGTCCAGCAGTTCCACCGGCTCCACGTCCATCACATTGCAATTCGATCTGGACCGCAAGATCGATGGAGCCACCGTGGATGTGGAAACGGCGATCAGCGCCGCAACTCCCCTGCTCCCGCCCGGTATTCCCAGCCCGCCCTCGTTCCGCAAACAGAATCCCGCGGATTCGCCCATCATGTTCCTCGGGCTGACCTCAAAAACTCTTCCCATGTACAAACTGGACGAGTACGCGGAAACACTGGTGGCCCAGCGCGTTTCCATGGTAAACGGCGTGGCGCAGGTAAACGTGATGGGCGCGCAGAAGTACGCCGTGCATGTACAGGTGGACCCGCGCAAGCTAGCCACCCGGAGGATCGGAATCGATGAAGTGGCAAGCGCCATTCAGGGCTGGAATTCCAACCTGCCGACCGGAACGCTGTACGGCCCCCATACTGCTTACAACGTGGAAGCGAATGGGCAGTTGATGGATGCCACGGATTTCCGGCCCATGGTAGTGGCTTGGCGGAATGGCTCACCCATCAGGCTGCAGGATGTAGCCAACGTGCTTGACAGCGTGGAAGACGACAAGAATACATCCTGGCTCATTTATCCGCACGAGCAATTCAAAGCGATCAACCTGATGATCATGCGGCAGCCCGGCAGCAACACCATTGAAGTTACGGACGCCATCAAAAAGCTGATCCCGACTTTTCAGGCGCAGTTGCCGCCCGCCGTAAACCTGACTATCCGGGGCGACCGTTCGAAGAACATCCGCGAAGCTTTCCAGGATATTCAGTACACCATGATGATTACACTCGCCCTTGTGATCGGCGTAATCTTCGTGTTTTTGCGGAATGTCTCCGCCACCTTCATTCCGGCGATGGCTCTTCCGTTCTCTATTGTGGGCACCTTTGCAGTCATGTACACCTTGAGCTACAGCCTGGACAACCTGTCCATGATGGCTCTGATTCTTTCTGTCGGATTCGTGGTGGACGACGCAATCGTGATGCTTGAAAACATCATGCGTCATGTGGAGAAGGGCGAAGCGCCTATGCAGGCGGCTTTGCGCGGCAGCCGGGAGATTTCTTTCACCATTATTTCCATGACCATTTCGCTCGCCGCCGTGTTCATCCCCCTTCTCTTCATGGGCGGAATTCTGGGCCGGCTGTTTCGCGAATTCGCGGTAACCATTTGCGTCGCGATTCTGATCTCCGGTTTTGTCAGCGTGACACTCACCCCGATGTTATGCAGCCGTCTTCTGCGCGCGCATCGGGCAAGAAAGCGCCCCAATTTTGCGGCGCGCGCGGTGGAGGGATTCTTCGTCCGCTTGAACCGCGGATATGACTGGAGCTTGACCTGGGTGCTGCGCCATCGTCCGGTGATGGGCGTCGTGTTTCTTACCGTAGTGGCCGCCACTGTCTTTCTATACTTCAAAGTCCAGAAAGGATTCATTCCAGAAACGGATAATGACCAGGTCTATGTAACTACCGAAGCCGCTCAGGGGACCTCCTATGCCGAAATGCTGCGCCTGCAGGAGCGCATCAATAAAGTCTTTCAGCAGGACCCCAACGTGGAAACGTTCATGTCCAGCGTGGGTGGAGGCTGGGGTGGGGGCGGTTCGTCAACAGCTCGAATTTTTCTGCAGCTGAAGCCACGCCGGCAGCGGACGCTCACTGCCGCTCAGGTAGCGGAGAAGCTGCGCCCCAAGGTGAGCGGATTTCCCGGCATGCGGGTCTTTATGACTGTTCCCCCCGCAATCCGCATTGGGGGACATTCCTCCAAGAGTTCTTACGAACTGACCGTTTCCGCACCCGATACCACGCGGCTCTATGCCGAAACGGATAAGTTGATGCGTTTAGTGGCTAAGCTCCCGGAGGTTCAGGATGTCACGACGGATCTCCAGATGAAGAGCCCGCGCATACTGCTGGAGATTGACCGGGACAAAGCCGCAGCCCTTCAGTTGAATGCGCAGCAGATTGAAGGCGCTCTTTACGATGGCTTCGGGCCAAGCTGGGTTTCCACCATCTACGCGCCCACTACGCAATATCGCGTGCTGCTGGAATTGGATCCGAAATACCAGGCGCATGCGGATTCGCTTTCGGATATTTATCTGAAATCCTCCACGGGAGCGCTGGTCCCGCTGAGTGCCATCGTGAAGCAGAAACAGGATGCGGGGCCGCAGAGCATCAACCATTCCGGACAGCTCCCTTCAGTTAGCATTTCTTTCAATCTAAAACCGGGAGTCTCTCTGGGAGAGGCGGTGACGGCTATCGGGACTCTTGCCAGGCACACCTTACCGGGCGATTTCGCAACCAGCTTCACCGGAACCGCAAAGGCCTTCCAAAGCTCCCTGTCAAACATGGGCCTTCTGCTGATTCTGGCTATTGCCGTCGTGTATATCGTCCTTGGCGTCCTTTATGAGAGTTACATTCACCCGCTCACGATTCTTTCCGGCATACCCGCTGCGGGTTTCGGCGCCTTGCTGACGCTAATCATCTTCGATGTAGACCTGAATATCTATTCGTTTGTGGGTTTAATCATGCTGATCGGCATCGTGAAGAAGAACGCCATCATGCAGATCGATTTCGCCCTCGCCGCGGAACGAAATGAAGGTAAGACTCCTGAAGAGGCCATCCATGAAGGCTGCCTGGTCCGCTTCCGCCCGATTCTGATGACATCGATGGCCGCCATGCTTGGAGCCCTTCCTATGGCGCTCGGGTACGGCGCTGGAGGCGAAGCCCGGCGTCCCTTGGGCGTGGCTGTCGTAGGCGGTCTTGTTTTCTCGCAATTGATTACTCTGTACCTGACGCCGGTGGTGTATACCTATATGGCCGCTTTGCAGCGAAAGCGCTCTAAAACAAAGCAGGCCAAGCCGGAATTTCCTGCCGCTCCGGCGCATGAACCGGTTGGCGTGTTGCCATGAACATCTCCGAAACCTTCATTCGCCGTCCGATTGCCACAAGCCTGCTGATGGTGGCTATCGCGCTGTTTGGCGCCGTGGCTTACCGCGCTCTCGGCGTGAGCGATTTGCCCAATGTCGATCTCCCGACCCTGCTTGTAACGGCCAGCCTTCCCGGGGCGAGTCCCGACACCATGGCGTCTTCCGTAGCCACGCCGCTGGAAAACCAGTTCTCCCTCATTGCAGGCCTGGATTCCATGACGTCGACCAATTCCCTCGGGTCTACCCAGGTGACTCTCGAATTCGACCTCAGCCGGAATCTGGACGGCGCGGCGGTGGACGTCCAAGCTGCCATCACCCAGGCACAACGGCTGCTTCCCCAAGGCATGCCCACCCCGCCTACTTTTACGAAAGTGAATCCGGCGGACCAGCCCATCCTCTACCTCGCGATGACTTCCGCTTCGCTGCCTCTCTACACACTCGATGAATACGCCGAGACGCGCGTAGCTCAGCGCATCTCGATGGTGTCGGGAGTGGCGCAAGTGCAGGTGTTGGGCGCGCAGAAATACGCGGTACATGTGCAAATGGATCCTCATTCCATGGCCGCGCGGCAGATCGGCCTCAACGAAGTGGAAACCGCGCTGAAATCCTGGAATGTGAATCTGCCCACGGGCACCATCAACGGCCCGAAGCGCGCGTTCACTCTGCAGGCAACGGGCCAGCTGACTAGCGCGAGTCAATATAAGTCGCTGATCGTGACGTATCGCAATGGTTCTCCCGTGCGGTTGGAAGAGCTGGGCAAGGTGATTGACAGCGTCGAAGACGAAAAGACGGCTTCCTGGTTCTATAAAAACGGCCAGAGCACCCGGGCCATTGTCTTAGGCATCCAAAGACAACCGGGTACCAACACGATTGCCGTTACGGATTCTGTCAAGCAGCTTCTGCCGACATTTCAATCCGAGCTCCCGCCCGCGGTGAAGATGGACATCCTGTACGACCGCTCCGACACGATTCGCGAGAGCTATCACGACGTGCAGTTCACCATGGTACTGACCCTGGGGCTGATCGTGATGGTGATCTTCCTGTTCTTGCGCAACGTGTCCGCTACCATTATCCCCAGCCTGGCGCTTCCATTTTCGATTGTCGGTACCTTCGCCGTAATGTATTTGCTCAATTACAGCCTCGACAATCTCTCGATGATGGCATTGATACTGTCCATCGGATTCGTGGTTGACGATGCGATTGTCATGCTGGAAAACATCGTCCGGCACATGGAATTGGGTGAAAAGCCGTTGGCGGCGTCCCTGATCGGATCGAAAGAGATTGGCTTCACGATCGTGTCGATGACGCTATCGCTGGCGGCGGTATTCATTCCGGTGCTGTTCCTGGGCGGGATTCTAGGGCGCTTGTTTAAAGAGTTCGCGGTCACAATTTGCGTGGCGATTCTGATTTCCGGGGTGGTGTCGGTGACGCTGACTCCCATGCTGTGCAGCCGCTTTCTGCGCTCGCCCCATGAACAGAAGCGCTCCTGGTTCTACAAGGCAACGGAGCGATTCTTCGATCGCTGGCTGCATCTTTACGATATTTCTCTGCAGTGGGTTCTAAGGCATCGCGCGATCACTATGTTCTTTTCGGCCGCGGTGTTGGTCGCCACTGTGTGGATGTTTATTGTGATTCCGAAGGGCTTCATCCCGGACCAGGATACCGATCAGATCGCCGCGGTCACCGAAGCGGCTCAGGGGACTTCCTACCAGCAAATGGTCGAGTACCAGAAGAGAGTGGCTAGCATCATCGCGGCGGATCCCAATGTGGATGCGCTTACTTCGAGCGTCGGTGGAAGCGCGGCGGCAACGCTCGGCGGTCCTAACTACGGCCAGTTAGTCATTCATCTGAAGCCGAGGGCGGAACGCGAGCTTCTGGTGAACGACATTATCGCGGGCATCCGGCCGAAGCTGGCCGACTTGCCTGGCATGCAGGTATACCTGCAAAATCCACCAACCATCCGGATTGGCGGACAGGTGACCAAGAGCTTGTATCAGTTCTCCATGCAGTCGCCAGATAAGAAGGAACTGTATGCCGAGTCGGAGAAGCTTCGGCGGCAGGTGGCGCAGATCCCCGGATTGCAGGACGTGACCACGGATCTTGCGATTGCGGCGCCTCAGGTGGATATCACGATCAATCGCGACAAAGCTGCTTCCATGCAGGTGAACGCGCAACAGATTGAGAACGCGTTATATGACGCGTATGGAACTCGCTGGGTATCCACAATCTACGCTTCGGTGAATGAATATAAAGTGCTTCTTGAATTGGAGCCGAAATACCAAGCCGACCCGAATGCGCTCTCGCTTCTCTACTTCAAATCAGGAAACGGCCAGTTGATTCCGCTCGATACGATGGCAAGGATCACGCAGAAGGTGGGACCTCAGGCGGTAAATCACTACGGGCAGCTTCCGGCAGTCACGCTCTCCTTCGATCTGAAGCCCGGTAAGGCGCTCGGGCAAGCCACGGGAGAGGTGCAGGCGTTGGCTACCAAGATGCTCCCGGCCACCATCAGCACCACATTCCAAGGGGCCGCGAGGGCGTTTCAGAGTTCATTGGGCAACCTGGCGGTGTTGCTGATTGTCGCAATCATGGTGGTTTATATTGTTCTGGGCATTCTCTACGAAAGCTACATTCACCCGCTTACCATTCTGTCCGGCTTGCCGTCCGCCGGTTTCGGCGCGCTGGTTACGCTTTTTCTCTTCCACATGGACCTGAACATCTACGCCTTCGTGGGGCTGATCATGCTAATTGGCATCGTGAAGAAGAACGCGATTATGCAGATTGATTTTGCTCTGCAGCAGGAGAGGGAAGGAGTTCCCCCGGTGCAGGCAATCTATCAGGGATGTCTTATCCGGTTCCGGCCAATCATGATGACCACGATGGCGGCGCTGCTGGGCGCGGTGCCGATTGCAATCGGTTATGGCGCTGGCGGTGAGGCGCGGCAGCCGCTTGGACTGGTGGTAGTCGGCGGCTTAATGTTCTCGCAACTCGTGACACTCTATCTCACGCCGGTGGTCTATACGTATCTGGCGGGCGCGCAAGGTGGGCTGGAGAAAAAGATGACGAAGCGCGAACCTGCCGAGATTCTTTCGCCCGCATAGTTCGGTGGGGGCGGAAGCAAGCCACTTCCCGGACGACCTAATACTTCGTTCCACGTTACAGCTAGCCCCGTCCAATATACGGCATTGCGGCCGCCATCACCGTCATGAACTGAACGTTCTCACTCAACGGAAGGCTAGCCATATACACCACAGCATCGGCAACGTGCTCCACCTTCATGCGCGGCTCGGCCAGCAGAGTTCCGTTCGGCTGCGGAACCCCGGCGCTCATTCGTTCCGTCATCTCCGTTGCGGCGTTGCCGATATCGATCTGCCCGCAGGCAATGTTGAACGCCCGGCCATCCAGCGACAGAGACCGGGTCAAGCCCGTGATGGCATGCTTCGCCGCGGTATAAGGCGCGGAATTCGGACGCGGCACATGCGCCGAAATCGAGCCGTTGTTGATAATTCGTCCGCCCCCGGGCCGCTGCGCTTTCATCATCCGGACCGCGCCCTGAGCGCATAGGAAAGAACCGGTCAGATTCACGCTAATCACGGCGCTCCACTGTTCAAAAGAAAGGTCTTCGAACGCAACCGGAGGCGCTCCCGTTCCCGCATTGTTGAACAGCAGGTCCAAACGGCCAAAGCGTTCACCTACGCGCTCGAATAGGTGCAGAACGGGTTCCGGACGGCTCACATCCGTAGGCACAGTCAGCGTCTCCGCCGCGGCAAGCCGCGCCGTCTCCTCCAGTTCGCCCGCTCTGCGTCCGGCCAGAACCACCGAGTATCCTGCGGCCCCCAACGCCACGCTTACGGCCCTGCCGATCCCGCTTCCCGCGCCGGTTACCAGCGCAACTTTAGGAGTGTTCTTCATGTGAACCTGCCTTCTCCGAGCGAATCTTCGCAACCACCAGCCGGATCTCTTCCGGCGTAATCTCCCCCGGCAGCGCCTGGCGCAACGGCTTCAGCCACTGAGCCCCCAGCCGCGCGATCGTGGCTTCGATCAATACCCGGTGCGGCTCCGCAATCCACGCCGGTTGAAACTCGATCTGCCGCCGTTCCACCAGATCCGCCACCATCCCGACCACCGTGTTTAGCTGCCGGTCCCGCAACTGCGCAATCTCCGCGAACGTGCGCCCCTCGCGCAGCAGCCGGATGGTCTCCTGCGCGGGACTG
>JALYXI010000346.1 GCA_030947245.1 Acidobacteriota bacterium | reverse complement strand
CGACTAGCCGGTCGCGGTCTTGTTGCGTCATGAGAAGTGTCCCTGAATCCACCCCTCCACACTGACCTTGTCAATAGGACATTTCTACTTGGCACAATTAGGACATTCTCGCTTTGCGCCGACATGGAAGAGATGCGCATTGACCCGTCTTCCCCGGCTGTGATAACTTCTTTCTTTACAGCCTTGTTGTTTCCCCTGACGAATCGATGGACTCTACGTTTCATGCGCTGGGCCAAATACTGCTGAATGGCCTGCCCACCTTCTTCCTGATTCTCTTCCTGAACTTCTATTTGAAGCGCATGTTTTTCGGACCTCTGGAGCAGACGCTCGCCAAGCGGTATGAGGTGACGGAGGGAGCGCGAAGGGCAGCGGAAGAAGCGCTTCGGAATGCGGATATTCGAATTGCTGAGTATCAGGCGGCGCTTCGCGCGGCGCGCGGGGAGGCTTATGCGGACCAGAACGCGGCGCATAAGAAAATGCAGGATGAGCAAGCCGCCGCGATTGCAGCGGCACGGTTAAAATCGGAACAATTTCTGCTGCGCAACAAAGCGGATCTAGCGGCGCAGCAGCAATCCGCGTTCGAGAGCCTCGCGGGGAAAAGCGATGAGTTGGCGGATCGGATCGCCGATTCCATCCTGGCGAAAGGAAAAGCCGCTTGAAGGCGATCTTGCTATTCGGATTCGCTCTTACGGCCGCGGCGGCTGAGCAGCGCGGCGAAACGCAGCGCGACATGACACCGTGGCTGTGGGCCAACTTCATCCTCTTGCTGGCCGCTCTGGGGTATCTCGCCATGAAGTATGGCGGTCCGTTTCTGAAGGCCCGGCAAGAGGGCATTCAGAAGGGGATCGCGGATGCGGAAGCGGAGAAAGCCGGGGCAGACCGGCGCGTGGCCGAAGTAAACGAGCGTCTGGCGAATCTGGATACGGAGATTGCGAATCTGAAATCGCAAATGCGCGAGGAGCAGGCGCAGGAAGCGGAGCGGCTGGCGGCCCGCAATGCGGCTGAGTTGGCGCGCATTCAACAGCAGGCGGAGCAGGAGATGGAAGCCGCGGCCAAGGCGGCGCGGCTCGATCTTCAGGCTCATGCCGGCAAGCTGGCAGTTGAGTTGGCGGAACAAAAGCTCCGGGCGCGGATGAATCCAGCAACGCAGCATGAACTGGCGCAAAGCTTCATGGATCGCCTGGTTCAGGGTTCGCGCTAGCTTCCAACCGCATGACTTCAAGCGCAATAGCACGACGATACGCGAGCGCCCTGGTGGACGTGGTGATAGGCCGGCAGCAAGGGGAGCGGCCGGAACAGGCGCTGGCCGGGCTCGGGGCATTTCGGGACGCGGTTCACGATTCCGATGACCTGCGGAATGCATTGGAATCTCCGGCTGTTACGCTTCCGCGGAAGAGGGCCGTAATCGAAAAACTGGCGGCAGTGCTTGAGCTGCCCCGGGCGGTGCGGAACTTTCTGTTCGTCTTGAGCGACAAGCGGCGGATTACGCTGCTGAACGAAGTGACTGAGCAGTTCGACATTCTGTTGGATGAGCGGCTTGGCTTCGTGCGGGCGGAAGTTCGTTCCGCAGGCGAGTTGGACCCTGCAGAACGGCAGAACATAGAGCGCGAACTCTCACGCGTAACGAGCAAGCAGGTACGAACCCGGTTTGCCGTGGATCCGGAACTGATCGGCGGCGTGGTGGCACGCGTGGGGTCCACTGTATACGATGGGTCCGTACGCGGGCAGCTGGCCCGGATGGCGAAGCGATTCGCGGAATAAGGCAAGGCACAGATTATGGCTCAGATTCGAGCAGACGAAATAACGGACATTCTCCGGCAGGAGATTGAGAATTACGAGCGGGCGGTCAATGTGACGGAAGTGGGCTCAGTAATGTCGGTGGGCGATGGCATTGCGCGCATTCATGGGTTGGAGCGCGTGATGGCGGGTGAGCTGATCGAGTTCCCGCACGGTGTTTCGGGCATCGCGATGAACCTGGAAGAAGACCAGGTGGGGGCAGTATTGTTGGGCGAGCCTTCGCTGATTCGGGAAGGCGATGAAGTGAAGCGCACCAATCGCATCATGTCGGTGCCGGTGGGCGAGGCGCTGGTGGGGCGCGTGGTGGATGCTTTGGGCAAGCCGATCGATGGCAAGGGTCCCATTGCCACGGACAAGTTCAACCCGATTGAGCGGTTGGCGCCTGGCGTGGTGGACCGGCAACCGGTGAAACAGCCGATGCAGACGGGAATCAAGGCCATCGATGCCATGATTCCCATTGGACGCGGCCAGCGTGAGTTGATCATCGGCGACCGGCAGACCGGGAAGACCGCGATTGCGATCGACGCCATCATCAATCAGAAGGGCGGCGACATGATCTGTATCTATGTCGCGATTGGGCAGAAGAAATCGACTGTACGCCAACTGGTGAAGACACTGGACGATTATGGCGCGATGGAGTATTCCATCGTGGTTTCCGCCAGCGCTTCGGAGTCCGCCGCGATGCAATACCTGGCCCCTTACACGGGTTGCGCGATGGGTGAGTTTTTCCGCGACAGCAAACGCCACGCCCTTACCATCTACGACGATCTTTCGAAGCATGCGGCGGCATACCGGGAAATTTCACTGTTGTTGCGGCGGCCCCCGGGGCGAGAGGCTTTTCCGGGCGATGTCTTTTTCCTCCACAGCCGCTTATTGGAACGCGCGGCCAAGCTGAACGACGAACTCGGCGGCGGTTCGCTGACTTCACTGCCCTTCATTGAGACGCAAGCGGGCGACGTTTCGGCCTATATTCCGACTAACGTGATCTCAATCACCGATGGCCAGATCTATTTGGAAGCGGATCTGTTCAATTCGAATATCCGCCCGGCCATCAACGTAGGTCTTTCCGTGAGCCGCGTGGGCGGGGCCGCGCAGATTCCGGCGATGAAGAAAGTGGCTGGGACGTTGCGGTTGGACTTGGCGCAGTTCCGCGAGCTTGCGGCGTTCGCACAGTTTGGAAGCGATCTGGACAAATCGTCCCAAGCACAGTTGGCGCGCGGCAAGCGGCTGGTCGAAATTTTGAAACAGAAGCAGTACGCGCCACTGCCGGTAGAAAAGCAGGTCGCCATCGTGTTCGCGGGCACCTCCGGAGTGCTGGATGATCTTCCGGTGGAACAATGCCGCAATTTTGAAGAGGAGCTGTACAAATTTCTGGACAATTCGAAGCCCGGCGTGCTGGAGAGTCTGCGGAAGGGCAAGAAGCTGGATGACGATGTCCGGAAGAGCCTGACAGACGCGCTGAAGGAATTCAAAGACCGCTTCGTTTCCGAACAGAACGCCAAACAGCCGCAAGCGGCACACGCGTAAAGCGCGCCTATGCCGAGCTTGATCGACATACGGCGGCGCATCCGCTCCGTCAAGAACACGCAGCAGATCACGAAGGCTATGAAAATGGTCTCCGCGGCGAAATTGCGGCGCGCGCAGGAGCGGGTGATTTCCGCACGGCCCTATTCCGCCATGCTGAAGCAGATGATGGCGGATCTGGCCGCAGCGGCGGCAACCGATGAGAACGCGGCGGCCAGCCCGATGCTTGCCGTACGGGAAGAAAAGCGTATTCAACTGATTTTGCTAACCAGCGATACGGGTTTGGCGGGAGCGTTCAATTCCAACCTGATCCGGTCCGCCAGTACGTTTACAAAGGAACACCAGAATTCGAAAATTGAGATGGTGCTTTTGGGCCGGAAGGGCCGCGATGCGTTTCAAAGGCGCGGGGCGGCCATTACGGCGGAGCGGATCAACCTGATTCAAAACGTGACGTATTCCGATGCGGCGGCGATCGCGCGGCAAGTAGTCGAGCGCTTCCGGAATGACGAGATCGACGCGATTTATCTGCTGAATAATGAGTTCAAGAGCATGATGTCCCAGAACCTTTCGGTGCAGCGATTGCTGCCTGTTGAGCTTCCGGAGCGGAAAGAAACGCGGGACTACATTTTCGAGCAGCCGCCACTGGAGATGCTGGAGAAGCTATTGCCCCGGTATTTGGAAGTGGAAATCTACCGTGCGCTGCTGGAGACTTACGCGGCTTATCACGCCGCGCGCATGATGGCGATGGAATCGGCATCGAAGAATGCCGGGGACATGATCCAAAGCCTGACGTTGAATCTGAACCGGGTGCGGCAGGCGGCAATTACGAGAGAGATTATCGAAGTGGTGAGTGGCGCGAGCGCGGGCGAATAAACATATGACACCAACTGCAGCAAAAGTCATCGGGAAAGTGGTCCAAGTATCCGGGCCGGCGGTCGACTGCGAATTTCCCGAAGGACACATTCCGGAAATCCACACGGCGATCGTGATTACCAGTGAAGGCTTCAACGTTCCGAATCCCATTCACATTACATGTGAAGTGGCGCAGCACATTGGGGAAGGCCGGGTTCGAACGATTTCGATGCAGCCGACCGAAGGCCTGGTGCGTGGCATGAAGGCGGAGAGTTTGGGCATTCCCATCACCGTGCCCGTCGGCCGCGCGACTCTGGGGCGTGTTTTAAACGTGCTGGGCGAGCCTGTGGACCATCGCGGGCCGGTGGACTCACCGACGCATATGCCGATTCACCGGGACGCGCCCACATACGAAGAGCAGGCAACGGGTCTTGAGATGTTTGAGACCGGAATCAAGGTGATCGATCTGTTGGAGCCATACCTGCGCGGCGGCAAGATCGGGCTGTTCGGCGGCGCGGGAGTAGGTAAGACCGTCATCATCCAGGAGTTGATCAATAACTTGGCGATGAAGCACGGCGGCGTATCGGTGTTTGCCGGCGTTGGCGAGCGGACGCGCGAAGGGAACGACTTGTGGCTGGAGTTCCAGGAATCCGGCGTTATCAATGAGCACGATCTTTCGAAATCGAAGGTGGCCCTGGTATATGGGCAGATGACGGAGCCGCCCGGCGCGCGCCTTCGCGTCGGCTTGACCGGCCTTACCGTCGCTGAATACTTCCGTGATGAGGAAGGGCAGGACGTGCTGCTCTTTATCGACAACATTTTCCGCTTTACCCAGGCGGGTTCGGAAGTTTCGGCGCTGTTGGGCCGCATGCCTTCGGCCGTGGGTTACCAGCCAAATCTTGCCACGGAGATGGGCGAGCTGCAGGAGCGGATCACCTCCACCAATAAGGGTTCCATCACCTCGGTTCAAGCGATCTACGTTCCCGCGGACGATTACACCGATCCCGCGCCGGCCACCGCCTTTGCGCACTTGGACGCCACAACCAACCTATCGCGCGCCATCTCCGAACTGGGCATTTATCCGGCTGTAGACCCGCTGGCTTCCACATCCCGCATTCTGGATCCGCGCATCATCGGCGACGATCATTACGACACGGCCCAACAGGTTAAGGGCGTGCTGCAGCGTTATAAGGATCTTCAGGACATCATCGCGATCCTCGGTATCGACGAACTCTCGGATGAAGACAAGCAGACGGTCAACCGAGCGCGCCGAATTCAAAAGTTTCTGTCGCAACCGTTCCACGTAGCGGAACAGTTCACGGGTCTTAAGGGCAACTATGTGAAGCTGGAAGACACAATCCGGAGCTTCAAGGAGATTCTCTCCGGCAAGCATGACGAGGTGCCGGAGCAGGCATTCTATCTGGTGGGAACCATAGAGGACGTAGTCGAGAAAGCCAAGGCGATGAAGGGCAATGGCTGAGCTGACGCTGGAAATCGCAACTCCGGAGCGCCTGCTGTTTCAGGACCAGGTGAGCGAAGCGGAAGTGCCGGGGAGGGAGGGCTACATCGGCATCCTGCCCGGCCATGCGCCGTTGATTTCAGAGCTTGCGGCCGGGGTTCTGCGTTATGTGAAAGGCGGCGCCACGGTTTACGTTACGGTTCTGGGCGGGTTTGTCGAGATTCTGGACGATCATGTCCGCGTTCTGGCGGATTCCGCGATGCGGAAGGAAGAGATTGATCTGGGACAGGCGCGAAACGATTTGAAGCGAGCGCAGGAACTGATGAGTAATCCTTCGGATATCGATCCGGCTCAGGCTTTGGAAAACGCCCAGAAGGCTCAGGCGCAGATCGATACGGCCGCGCGCTAATGCGGAGCGGAAGATGGTTCCGCACACGGTATTTTAGGAGTAGTGGCACAGTCCCCCTTTCGTTTTGTTCTGAGCGCCAATTTCACCGCGGAACCGGTTGAGCCGGCACTTCGGTTCTGGGGTGAGCGGCTGGAGACGCCATTTGAGGTCCGTTTCGCTCCCTACAGCCAGATAATCCAGACTCTGGTCAGCGCTTCGAGCGAGTTTGCGCTGAACCCGCATGGGCTAAATGCCGTGCTGGCGCGGGTGGAAGATCTTGGCGAGATGCGGCGGCTGGAACGCAACTTCATTGATTTGCTGGAGGCATTGCGTAGCGCCGCGGAACGCATGCCCGTGCCTCTGGTGTTTGTCCTGTGCCCGCCTTCGGCTGAATTTCTAGCCGAACCGGAAGGCGCCGCGCTTTCTCACTCTATGGCACAGCGCGCGGAGGCGCTGCTGGCGGACACACCGGGTCTGCACTACCTGAGCCATGAAGAAATTGAGCGGCTATATCCGGTGGCGAACCCAGGCAGCGCGGAAGGGGAGCAGCTGGGCCGCATTCCGTATTCCGATCTTTACTTTTGCGCACTGGGGACGGCGCTGGTGCGGTTGACCCAGGGCCTGAACCGGCCGCCTTTCAAAGTGATTGCGCTCGATTGCGACAACACGCTTTGGAAGGGCATTTGCGGCGAAGACGGGCCGCGCGGCGTCGTGGTGGACGAAGCCCGTTGTGCGCTTCAGAAATTCATGGTGGACCAGCATGAGGCCGGAACTCTGCTTGTGATGGCGAGCAAGAACAACGAGCAGGACGTGCTGGAGACATTTGCCCAGAATCCGGAAATGCCTCTCAAGCTGCGGCACTTCGTTTCGTGGCGATTGAACTGGGACTCGAAAGCGGTGAACCTGGTTGGGCTTGCGGAAGAACTTTCGGCCGGGCTCGACAGCTTTATCTTCATCGATGACAATCCAAAGGAAATCGCGGAGGCGGCGGAGAATGTACCGCAAGTTCTTTCGCTCGCGCTGCCGGATCGGGTGGACCGGATCGGGCCTTTTCTTCAGCAGGTTTGGGCGTTCGACCATTGGTCGTTAACGCAGGAGGACCGCAACAGGAACGCTTACTATACGCAAGGGCAGGAGTTCGGGCGCGCGTGGAAGCAGGCCGAAGACCTGAAGCACTTTATGGATTCGCTCGAGCTTACGGTTCGCATTGAGCCTCTCGGGCCGGACCAACTGCCACGCGCCGCCCAGCTTACCCAGCGCACGAACCAGTTCAACTTTAGCGGAATCCGCCGCACGGAGGCGGAGCTGCAGAAAGCGCTGAACGAAGGCGGTCTGGAGGGCTTGACTATATCGGTTGCGGACCGCTTCGGGGACTATGGATTGACAGGGCTGGTTCTATTCCGGGCAGCGGGCGGCAGCCTAGAGATCGAGACATTTCTGCTGAGTTGCCGGGTGCTGGGACGTGGCGTGGAGCACGCGGTATTGCGGCGCATGGCGCAGCTTGCGATCGCACGGAGGCTGGACACGCTGGTTCTACGGTTCACGCCGACGGAACGGAACAAACCGGCCGCGCAGTTTCTGAAGACTCTGGGCGAAACGCCATTGCTTGCCGCCGCGCTGCAAAGTCTGGAATGGCAGCCCCAGGAGCAGCCCGAGCCCGCACCGCCACGGACTGCGCCGTCCATTGCGTCGAAGCGCCCCGACTACGCTGCGATTGCGAACACTCTGGGAACGCCGGAGCGGATTTTGGCTGCGATGCGAAGCGAGGCTGCGTACGCGGAAAATGCGAGTTTCAGCGAAACCGAACAGCGCCTTGCGCGCATCTGGGGGGAACTGTTGGGCAGGCCGCCGGCGCAGGTGACCGACAATTTTTTCGATCTGGGTGGCCATTCGCTTCTGATGGTGCGGCTCATCATGCGGGTACGGGAGAGCTTCGGCATCCAGCTCGCCGTGGATGATGTCTACTCGGCCAATCTGACGTTGGGCGATCTGGCGCGCACGGTCGATAGCTATCAGATGCCCGGCGCGGGCGAATACGAAGCGCTGTTGCGCGAAATTGAGGAAATGCCGGACGAGGAAGTCCGACGCCTGCTTAACGAAACGTGACATGCGGATTCTTCTGACGTCGAACGCGTCCTACGATCCGCCGCGCGGCGGTTCCACACGAAGCAACATGACATGGCTCCGGCGCCTGGTTTCAGAAGCGCACATGTGCGAAGTTGTGAGCGCGGCGTGGGGCGAGGAGGGGGTTTCGGATGTCGATGGCATCCGGATTCGGAGCGTGAGAAACCTGCCGCGCCGTACGCTGGCTCTGCGCGATGCGATTGAAAGCTTCCATCCGGATTGCACGCTGGTGTCTTCCGAAGACCTGAGCCATATGCTGCTGCGGGAAGCTGCGCGGGCAACGCCGGCCCAAGTGGTGTACCTGGCGCACACGCCGCAGTTCTTTCCATTCGGTCCAGAAAGCTGGAACCCGGACCCGCACGCAACCGCGCTTCTGCGGGAGGCGCAAGCCGTGATCTCGATTGGGCAACACATGGCGGGTTATATTGCGGAACACTGCGGCATCAATTCCCGAGTGATCCATCCGCCCATCTATGGCCAACCTCCGTTTCCGAACTTCGGGCGCTTCGATTCGGGCTATGTGCTGACGATCAACCCCTGCTCCGTGAAAGGAATCAGTATTTTTCTGGAACTGGCGCGGCGTTTTCCGCACCTCTCGTTTGCAGCGCTTTCCGGCTGGGGAACGACGTCGCGGGATCAGGCGGATATGGCGCAATTGCCGAATGTGCGCCTGCTTGAGAGTGTTCCCAATATTGAGCAAGTTCTATCGGGAGCGCGGCTGCTTGTGATGCCGTCGCTTTGGTACGAAGGCTTTGGCTTGATCGCCATGGAGGCCATGCTGCGGGGCTTGCCGGTGATAGCGAGCGATTCGGGCGGTCTCACAGAAGCCAAAGCGGGAACCGGTTACGTGATTCCGGTTCAGCCGATTTCCACGTATCTTCCGGAATTCGACGAAGTCCACATGCCGCGCCCGGCGATTCCGCCGCAGAATTTTGATCCGTGGGTCCGGGCTCTCACGGAACTGACCACCGATCGCGCGGCATATGAGAGGGAAGCGGAGCGGTCTCGAACGGCGGCGGCTGGGTTTGTTTCCCGTCTTGATGGGCGGCAACTGGGCCGGTTTCTCGAAGCGCTACGGAACGGGCAACCCTCTCGCAAATCACCGCTTACCGCCGCGCAGAAAGCAATTTTGGTTCAGAGGCTTCGGGAACGCGGCTGCGGCTAATGCGCATTCTGCTGGCGCACAACTCGCTCTATTTCCCTTCGCACGGTGGCGGCGATAAAAGCAACCGTCTTCTGATGGAAGCTCTTGCCACGAAGGGGCACACGGTGCGCGTCATTGCGCGGATGGAACAGTTCGGCCCGGAAGCTCATCGAGATCTTCTGGCGTCTCTGGCCGGACGTGACGTTGTTTCCCGAGCGACGGAGCAGGCCGTGGTCTTCACGCGAGACGGGGTGGAAGTCCATACCCTGACTTTGAGCCCGCATCTGCGCGCGTACTTCTCATCGCAGGTGCGGGAGTTCGATCCCGACATCATTCTGTCTTCCACGGACGATCCGGCGCAACTTTTGTTCGACATCGCCCGGCGCGCGCCCAGGGCCCGGGTGGTGTACCTGGTACGGGCAACGATCGCGGTTCCGTTCGGCCCGGACAGTTCGCTTCGCAATGAAGAGAAAACCAGAGCGTTGGGCGATGCGGACGGCATTGTGGGCGTGAGCGAGTATGTGGCGGATTACGTTCGCAAGTGGAGCGGGATGCCCGCGATTCACGTACCCATCTCCTTGATGGAACCCGGGGCAACCAGCGCGCTCGGCCGGTTTACGAACCCATTCGTCAC
>JALYXI010000342.1 GCA_030947245.1 Acidobacteriota bacterium | reverse complement strand
CGACTAGCCGGTCGCGGTCTTGTTGCGTCATGAGAAGTGTCCCTGAATCCACCCCTCCACACTGACCTTGTCAATAGGACATTTCTACTTGGCACAATTAGGACATTCTCGCTTTGCGCCGACATGGGACCTCAAATACTTGACACTGTACATTCAAATGAAATAGAGTTGCCCTCACCTGTCGATTTCCAATCGGCTGGTTTGGGGGATGCAAATGAGACGCGTTGCCGCACGTTTTCTTCTGTTTCTGTTTGCCTTGATACTGGCCGTTCCTGCTTCCGCTCAACGGGATTTTGCTACTCTCGTGGGCACAGTTACGGACGCCTCGGGAAGTGCGCTGGCCAATGCCAAGATTGTCATCACGGAAGATGCTACCGGATTGAAGTATGAAGTAACTACAAACGGCAACGGCGAGTATATACGCCCCGCGCTTAAGCCCGGTACCTATTCCGTAGAGGCGGAAGCGGCAGGCTTCAAAAAAAGTGTCCAGCGCGGTTTCGTGCTGACCGCGGGGGACCGGACCGCGATTAACGTGCAACTCACTGTCGGCGACATCTCCCAATCCGTGGAGGTTAGCGCGGCCAGCCCGCTGCTGCAAACCGAGAGCACGATTATCGGGCAGGATCTTGGCGCTAAGCAGGTGAGCGAACTGCCGCTGGGGGGCCAGCGCACGTTCACTTATCTGGCCCGGCTCTCACCCGGCGTGGTCCCTGCTGAGCCAGGCGCGCGCGACGCGACCGGCGGCGGTTTTTCCGCAAACGGCGTGCGTTCCAACGGTCAGAATAATTTTCTCTTGAATGGCGTTGATAACAACGTGAACGTCATCGACTTCCTGAATCAGACTTCGTATGTGATTGGGCCCTCCGTAGAGGCCATCGGCGAAATGCGCGTCCTTACAAACGGCTACAACGCGGAATACGGACGCGGTGCTGGCGGAGTGGTGAACGTCACGCTGAAAAGCGGAACCAATGAGCTGCACGGCGCGCTATTTGAGTTCTTGCAGAACGACAAATTCAACGCGAACCGTTGGGAAAATAACAAGAACGGCACTCCCCGGCAGCCGTATCATCAAAATCAGTTCGGCGCCACGCTGGGCGGTCCCATCAAGAAGAACCGTACCTTCATCTTTGGCGATTATCAGGGAACGCGCATTGCGGCGCCAAGCGGACAGGGAGCGACTTTTACTATTCCTTCGCTGGCACAGCGCACAGGAGACTTTTCCAATTTGCTCGGCAGTCAGATCGGTACCGATTCTCAGGGCCGCCCGATCCTCGCCGGGCAGATTTACGATCCTCTGAGCCAGCGTTGTATCACAGACTGCTCCAACCCCGACCCCAGTAAGCGGGGCTACACGCGCGATCCGTTTCCAGGGAATATCATCCCGGCAAGCCGGATCGATCCCGTGGCTCAGAAGCTGATTAATCTGTTTCCCACGCCCACGAGCGCTACCGCCCGCGGCGTTCGGCCGAACAATAACTATTTCAACCCCACTAACGCTACGCAGCAGGTGGACCAGGGAGACGTTCGCGTAGATCATCGCATCAGCGAGAAAGACAGCCTGTTCGGAAGCTTGAGTTGGTCCAATACCAACAAGTTCAATGCTCAACCGCTGCCTGGCGCGCTGGATGCTACCTATTTCAATTCCAATTCCGAAGAGGATCTGGCGCGCAACGCGATGGTGAGCTACACAAGGGTATGGAGTCCCTCGATTATTAGTGAAACCCGCGCGGCGTTTACGCGCCTGATTACATCGCGGCTGCAAGCGGACCCAAGCACCGATCAGTTTAAGGCTTTTGGAATCGGTGGCTATAACCCGACTACCACGTTGAACGGCGGATTGCCCTCTGTGGGAATTGACAATTACAGCGGCTTTGGAGCTTCGGACTGGCTGCCCTCGAAAGAATACAATAACGTTCTGGATTTCATCCAAAATGTAGCCATCAATAAGGGTAGCCACGCGTATAAGTTCGGCGCGGAGTATCGCTCTATCAAGTTCCCGTTCTTCCAAGTACCCAGTCCGCACGGCGATCTGAGCTTCAACCGGAGCGACACCGCCTACCCCAGCAAGGCGAATGGGACCACCGGTAATCCGTTCGCAACCGACACGGGCGACGCTTACGCATCGTTTCTGCTGGGCACGATTAACAACGGCCAGATTTCTACCAACAACTTCATTTCCTCGTTCAAGACCGCGTGGGCTTTTTACGGCCAGGATGATTGGAAGGTATCGCCGAAACTTACCCTCAACCTGGGCCTCCGCTATGAGCTCTTCTCGCCGATCGGTGAGCGCTTTGGGCGGCAGTCTTCATTCGATATCGATACTCTGACACTTTACATCCCCAAGGGTAAAGATCAAAACGCCCCTCTGCCCTCGAACTTCGCTACTGCCTTCCCGCAAGTGAAAGTAAGCCGGGGCGAGGTGGACAAATTCTTGATTAAGTCGGATAAGTTCGATTTCTCTCCTCGTATCGGCGCGGCGTACCAGTGGAATCAGAAAACGGTCTTCCGTCTCGGCTACGGCATCTTCTACGGCGGCGAAGAGAATCAGGGCGGGTATCCGAATCGCGGAGAAGCCGTTCCCTTCAATGAATCCATCGCTTTGAACCGCAATTTGCCCGGCACAAGCTACTCACTGGGTGACTTCGGAACCAACCCGTACTTTAACGGCCTAAAGAACGGATTCCCGATCAATGTGTTCGATCTTCCCGCGCCGGTCAGCTTCCGCGCCATCGCGAAAAACTTCCGCAATCCGCTGGTCCATAAGTGGAACATCGCGGTGCAGAGAGAGCTAGGCGCCAACACCGCTCTGGAACTGGCCTATGTCGGTAATCACCAGGCGCATCAGGTATCAAACCCGGATCCCAACGCGCCTTACATTACAGGCGACCCGCTCGCGACTTATGACAACCAGCGGCCTTACATCAATATCGGCGGGATTGCATCAACTGATTCTTACGGCTACGGTAACTATGCCGGCTTCACCACCAAGCTGGAAAAACGATACTCCGCTGGCTTGAACGCGACCTTGTCGTACACCTACGGGCACGCTCTTTCCACTACGGGAACTACGCTTAGCGGCTCTAGCAATTTCGGTTCTGTCGACCCGCGAAATAACTCGCTGGCTTACTCCTCCGCGGCGTGGGATGTCCGCCACAACCTTGTGGCAAGTTATACGTATGACGTTCCATTCGGCCGGGGAAGACGCTATGGGGCGAACTGGAACGCCGGAACCAACTTCCTTCTTGGCGGATGGCAAGCGAACGGAATCCTTTCATTCCGCACTGGCCAGCCCTTTTCTCTCGGTTCAAATGCCTGCGTAGGAGTGTGGGGCCATTGCGCACCGGATCTGGTCGCAGGCAAGGATCCGCAGGCTGCTCCGGCGGGCGGGCGGACTCCGGACCACTACTTCGATACCAGCGCCGTGGTCCCGCCACACCGCCTGGCTAATGGGTTCGGGACACCGGGAAATCTGGGGCTGCAGAGCAACACCGGCCCACCCACGCGTTCCGCGGACTTCTCACTGTTCAAGGAACTGCCGGTCACGGAACGCTACCGCTTCCAGTTCCGTGCGGAAGCTTTCAACATCGGCAACACCCCTCAGTTCAGCCAACCCGGCGCTAACCTGCAGGATTCGAGCTTCGGCCAGATTACCGGCACGCAAAGCTTTTCCGAACGGCGGCTGCAAATGTCCCTCCGGTTCCATTTCTAAGCCGAACAGGTTCACGCACCGTACGCACAGAGAGAATGATGTCGATTGACCGCCGCCGGTGACGCCGGACAGTCATTTCTATCTAGCCCAAAATAAGCAACTTACCATTCCACGCCATTTCGGGCGCTCACCGCCATGCTCCACTGAAGCCGGAGATTGATCCACATGTCCCCTCAACCGGCAAAACCAGCCAAATCCACCGGACCTCGCACGGAGGCGGGCAAAGCCGCCTCGTCCCAAAACGCGCTCCGCCACGGGCTCGCCTCCGGCGCCATACTCATCCCGGGCGAAGACCCCGCCGAATTCCAAACACTGGAGCAGGCCCTCTTTGAACAGCACCAACCCGCTAACGCCACCGAAACGCTCCTGGTCGCCGACCTGGCAAAACACCACTGGCTGAAGGACCGCGCCCTGCGTCTCCAAGCTGAAACGCTGGCCGCCGCCAAACCAGGCGAGCTTCCCGCCACTTTCGCCGTCTTCCTCCGTTACCAGTCGACCAACGAGCGCGCCTTCCACAAGGCCCTCGCGACCCTCAATGGCCTGCGTAAAGAGCAACTTGCCCAGGAACGGCAGTTCGTTTCGCAGAAAGAAAAACAGGCTGATCGTGAGGCCTGGGAAACAGTGGAACGCAAGCTCTTCGCCCCGCCGCCACAGGTCCCTATGTCCGAATTTATCGAAAATATCAGGAAATCCCGCGAGCAAAGAAAACTTCAACTCGATCCGCAAAGTTAATCCGGTCCCCAGCCGGCGAAAGCCCGGGAAAACCCGCCGTTCTGAACGGAGCCGCACTGGCTAACAGCGATACACTCGGGAAAGCGGGGCAACTGCGCCCCCATTCTCATGCCAGTAAGGCTTTCCCGAAGAACCGTGCTCGGATCACTCTGCGCCACGCTCCCCGTTTTCAGCTTCGATCAGCTTACCGCGGGTACCGGCCTCGGAGTTCGTTTCGTCAACGTCGCCCGCGAAGCGGGTCTGCGCGCGAAAACTATCTTCGGCGCCGAACGCAGCAACAAGTACCTCCTCGAAACCACAGGCTGCGGCGTTGCCTTCATCGACTACGATAACGACGGCTGGCTCGACCTCTTCTTCGTCAACGGCACGCGCTTCCAAACCGAACAACTCACCGGCCCCAAACCCGTCAGTCATCTCTATAAGAACAACCGTGACGGCACCTTTACTGACGTCACCCTCAAAGCCGGTCTCGCGCGCACCGGCTGGGGGCAAGGCGTGTGCGTCGGCGATTACAACAACGACGGCCACGAAGACCTCTTCGTCACCTACTGGGGCGATTGCTCCCTCTATCGCAACAATGGCGACGGTACCTTCACCGACGTTGCGCAAAAAGCGGGTGTGTCCACGCGCACGGCCACCGGTCTTCAGCGTTGGAACACCGGCTGCGCCTTCCTCGATTACGACCGGGACGGACACCTGGACCTCTACGTCGCCAATTACATCGACTTCGATCCGAAGACCGCGCCGCTGCCCGAAAGCGGGCCCTGCCTTTACAAAGGCCTCACCGTCGCATGCGGGCCTCCGGGTCTCGCGGGTGGCAAAGACATTCTGTTCCACAACAATGGCGACGGCTCCTTCACCGACGTCTCCGAACGCGCCGGAATCCTAGGGAAGAAAGGCACCTACGGTTTGGGCGTCCTGGTCGCTGATTTCGATAACGATGGCTGGCCCGATATCTACGTCGCCGATGATTCCAGCCCCTCCGCGCTCTGGCAAAACAACCACGACGGCACGTTCACCGACATAGGCGTGGAATCCGGCGTCGCCTTCGGCCCCGATGGCAAAACCCAGGCCGGCATGGGTGTCTCCGCCGCGGACGTTTACGGGGATGGCAAGCTCGCCATCTTCAAAACCAACTTCGCCGGCGACACGTCCACGCTCTACCGCAATCTGGGCAACAATACATTTGAAGACATGACCTTCCAGGCCGGTCTCGGACGCAACACTCGTTTCCTCGGTTGGGGCGCCGCCTTCTTCGACTTCAACAACGATGGCCTGCCCGGCATCATCACCTGCAACGGCCACGTCTACCCGGAGGTCCGCGAGAATGCCAACGAATCCGGGTATCGCGAGCGCAAGGTGCTCTACCGCAACGATGGCAAAGGCAGGTTTATCGACGTCTCGCTCGAAGCGGGCCCCGGCATCCTCGAAACGGTGTCCGGCCGTGGCTGCGCGATCGGCGACTTCAATAACGATGGCAATCTCGATGTGGCCGTGAACTGCGTCAACGATGTCCCCCAGTTACTCCGCTGCGACAGCACGCTCAAAAACAACTGGCTTCTGGTGAAGACTGTCGGCACAAAGAGTAACCGGTCGGGCATCGGCGCGCGCGTCTTCTGCACCCCCGAAGGCGGCCGGCGTCAGATGGACGAAGTGCGCAGCGGCGGCAGCTATCTCTCGCAAAACGATCTCCGGCTCCACTTCGGCCTCGCCAAAGCCGCAAGAGCGGCTCTCGAAGTACACTGGCCTTCAGGCCAAATCGATCGCCTGGAATCGGTGAGCGCGAACCGGGTCGTTACCGTCACGGAGGGCAGAACATGACTTCGCTGCTGATCACGGTGCTCATCTTCCTCCGTACCGATTGCCCGGTCTCCAATAGCTACGCGCCGGAGATCGAACGGCTCTCGAAAGCCTATGCAAGCCGCGGCGTGCAGTTCCAGCTCGTCTTCCCGGATCGCGCGCTTTCGCAACAGCAAATCGATCGGTACCGCCGCGAATACGCCCTTACCATTCCCGCTAAGCGCGATCCGGACCGCGCGATCACCACCAAAGCGCAAGCAATCACCACTCCGGAAGCCGCCGTGTTCGTGGGTGGCCGGCTTGTCTACCACGGCCGCATCGATAACCGCTATGCGGCGATAGGCAAAGCGCGTCCCGCCGCAACTGAACACGATCTCGAACAGGTTCTGCAAGCCGTGACCCAAGGCCACGAGTCGCCTTTCGCCCATCGTCCCGCCATCGGTTGCGCCATTGGCGACCTTCCATGAAGCCGCTGCTGCTTCTCTTCATGCTTTCGGTCGCGTCCCAAGCTGAAATTACGTTCTCCCGCGACATTGCGGCCATCGTCTACGAACACTGCGCTCCCTGCCACCGCCAGGGCGACGTCGCTCCGTTCCCGCTCACCTCATACAGTGAAGTTCGCCGCCACGCCTCCCAGATCGCCGCCGTCACAAGAAGCCGCTACATGCCCCCATGGCTCCCCGTGCCCGGCGTAGGCGATTTCGCCGGTTCGCGCCGTCTCCCGGCCGCGCGGATTGAAC
>JALYXI010000329.1 GCA_030947245.1 Acidobacteriota bacterium | reverse complement strand
AAAACCGGCATCGTTGTGTCAATTGTAGCTTTGTAGCCGGAACCCGGAGTCTACATGAGATCCAACAGGCGCTGACGAATTACGGCGGCGGCGGCATTATCGGTTGCTATGACAAGCACAGTGTCATCGCCTGCAATGGTGCCGGCGACCTCGGGCCAATCTTCATTGTCGAGAGCGACGGCAACAATGCTGGCGTGGCCGGGATCGGTCTTCAACACTACCTGATTCTGAGCGAGGCGGACATCGCGAAGGAAGTTGAAGGCTTGGCTGGGAGTTTCCTCTTCCGCGGAGTTGTGCTGCTGGTAGCCGTTCGGGGTCTTAATCAGGCGGAGGTCGCGGAGATCGCGGGAGAGGGTAACCTGGGTAGCCAGGATGCCTTGGGACTTCAGTTCGGTGGCAAGTTCGTCCTGGGTGAAGATTTCTTTAGCGCGGATGAGCTTCAGGATCTGGCCCTGTCTGTAATGCTTGTTCATAGGCTTGCGCGGGCGTCGCGCAGAGCTTGAGCTACCGCATGCGGACCCGTGCCGCCCGGAATTTCGCGAGTGCGCATCCCTTCGCGCGGATCGAGAAAGCGGGCGACTTCGGGGGTGAACTCGGGGGCGAATTGAGCAAGCGATTGCGGAGACCAATCCGAGGGCTTCCCGCCTTGAAGGACGAGGCGGCCAACGAGTTGATGTGCCTGGTGGAAGGGCGTTCCAGCGCGGGCCAGGGCTTCGGCGAGATCGGTAGCGACGGTCCAGCTTTGCTCGACCGCGGAGAAGGGAATTGCCGGGCGAAGGGTAACGGATTGCGCGGTGACGGCGGCCATCTCCAGTGAGCCTAAGAGTTGACCGGCGGCGTGAAAGAGAGCTTGCTTATCTTCCTGCATGTCGCGGTTGTAGGTCAGGGGCAGACCTTTCATGGTGATCATGAGGGCGGTGAGCGCTCCGATCGCGCTGCCGCATTTGCCGCGGATGAGTTCGAGGGAGTCGGGGTTCTTTTTCTGCGGCATCAAGCTGGAGCCGCTGGTGACGCCGTCGCCCAATTCGATCCATCCGAATTCGTCGGATGAGTACAGAATCCAGTCTTCGGCGAGACGGCTGAGGTGAAGCATGGTGGTGGAGGCCGCGTAGAGGAAGTCGAGTACGAAATCCCGGTCGGCTGAAACGTCCATGGAGTTTGTGGAAATGCGGTCGAACTGGAGGTCGCGGGCGATGGCTTCGCGATTCAGGGGGAAACCCGCGCCGGCCAGCGCTCCGGAGCCTAACGGCAGAACGTTGATTCGCGCCCGGGCTTGCCGGAACCGTTCGCGGTCGCGGGTGAACATGTCGAAGTAAGCGAGGAGATAATGCGGCCACAGGACGGGTTGGGCGCGGCGCATATGGGTGTAGCCGGGAATGATGGCATCCGGGTACTTTTCGGCGAGATCCAGGAGAGCGCCAAGCCAGGCTTTCAGCAGTGCGTCGGCGGAGTCGCATTCATCACGGAGCCAAAGGCGCGTGTCCAGCGACACCTGTTCGTTCCGGGACCGGCCAGTGTGGATCTTATCCGCTACCGCGCCGGCACGTTCTTTGAGCTTGCGGATGAGGAGCGTGTGGACATCTTCGTCGGTGGCTCCGTCGAAGAATCCGGGGGCTTTGGCCTCCGCGCGAATGGCGACCAGCGCGTCAAAGATAATCCCGCGCTCTTCGGCGGTGAGGATGCCGATGTCCTCAAGGGCGCGGGCGAAGGCTTGAGTGCCGCGGATATCGGCATCGAGGAGGCGGCGATCGAAGTGGAGCGAACCGGAAAAGCGCTCGAAAACTTCAGACGGCCCGGTTTCGAAGCGGCCTCCCCACAGCTTCATTTGTTTTGCGCCTTCTGATTCCGCAGGGCGCGAACTTGCATGGGTAGACCGATCAGGTTGATGAAGCCACGGGCATCTTTCTGATCATAATCGGCGCCCATGGTGAAGCTGGCGATGGACATGGAATAGAGCGAGTGCGGCGACTTGCGGCTGATGGGTTCCAGGTTGCCTTTGTAAAGACGGAGCGTTACCTCCCCGGTGGTGGTTTCGCTGAGCAGCGAAAAGAACGCATCGAGGGCTTCGCGCAGGGGCGTGAACCAGAGACCGTTGTAGACCATTTCGGCGTAATCCAGCGCAACACGCTGCTTGTAGTGGGCCGTGTTCTTGTCGAGCGTAAGCGCTTCCAGTTCGCGGTGAGCGGCCATGATGAGCGTTCCGCCGGGAGTTTCATAGCAGCCCCGGGACTTCATGCCGACAAAGCGGTTTTCGACGAGATCGATTCGACCGATGCCGTTCTCGCCCGCGATTGCGTTCAGCTTCTCAAGAAGCGCAATGGGCGGAAGTATTTCTCCATCGACAGAGACGGGGTTGCCTTTCTCGAAGCCGATGGTGACTTCGGTCCGCTTGCCGGGAGCTTGTTCGGGGCTCTTGGTAAGCATCCAGACGGCGTCCGACGGGGCATTGGCAGGATCTTCGAGCTCGGCTCCTTCGTGAGAGATATGCCAGATGTTGCGGTCGCGGCTATAGATCTTGGCAGCGGATTGCTGGACAGGCACGTTATGTTCGGCTGCATATTCCAGGGCGTCTTCGCGGGATACGATGTCCCATTCCCGCCAGGGCGCGATTACGGGCAACTGGGGCGCGAGAGCCTTGTAGGTGAGCTCAAAGCGAACCTGATCGTTGCCTTTGCCTGTGCAACCGTGCGCCAACGCATCGCAGCCGGTCGCCAGCGCGACTTCGACCTGCTTCTTTGCCAGGAGCGGGCGGGCGATAGAGGTGCCGAGAAGGTACTTGTGTTCGTACATGCCGCCGGCGCGGACCATGCGCCAGAGATATTCGGTGATGAACTCTTCCCGCAGGTCGGCGATGACCACTTCGTCGGCTCCGGTGCGGCGGGCTTTCGCTTCAAGGCCGGTGAGCTCGTCGCCGCCTTGACCGATGTCGCCGCACACGGCTACGATCTGGCAACCTTCATAGTGTTCTTTGAGCCAGGGAATGATGATGGAAGTATCGAGGCCGCCCGAATAGGCGAGCGCTATTTTTTTGTAGGACATAAGGGATTTGGGAATAAAGCCGGCCTGAGCCGGTTATAACATCAGCAGAAGGGCTTTTTGGACTTGGAGGCGGTTCGCAGCCTGGTGGAAGACCATGGAGTTGGAACTTTCCATAACTTCGTCTGTGACTTCTTCGCCGCGATGGGCGGGGAGGCAGTGTAGAAAGAGGGCTCCCGGCGGCAGGCGGTTGACTTGATACGGGATGAAAGCTTTTCGGCGCTCCGCAGCCTCGGACTCCTGGCCCATGCTGGCCCAGACATCGGTGTAAACCGCATCGGCGCGCTCAAGAGCCTCTTCGGGATTCGTGGTGATGTGAATGGTGCTCCCGGTTAACGCGGCCAGCCCTTCGGCTTGCGCGGTAATCCCGGGATCGGGTGCGTAGCCGGGTGGAGTGGCGATTGCAAAATTCAGGCCGAGGCGCGCGGCGTTCAGCATGAGGGAATTGGCGACGTTGTTGCCATCGCCCAGGAAGGTGAGCTTGCGATTTCGGAAACCGCCCAGGTGCTCGCGGAGGGTGAGCATGTCCGCCAAGGCCTGGCAGGGATGGTAGAGATCGCTCAGGGCATTCACCACCGGGACTGAGGACCACTTGGCGAGGCTGTCGATCGTTTCCTGCTTGAACGTTCGGGCAACAATGATTTGAACCCAGCGATCCAGGTTCCGGGCGATATCTTTGAGCGGCTCGCGGGCGCCGATAGGGCCGTCGATGAATACGGAACTCCCGCCCATCTGCTGGATGGCAAGTTCGAAAGTGAGGCGAGTTCGGAGGGAGGGCTTCTCAAAAAGCAGGGCGACGGAGCGGCCAGCCGCCGCTTGCGCGAAATCGCGGGGATGCTGTTTGATTTCAGTGGCCAGATCGAGAAGCGAGTGGAGCTCGTCGTCAGTAATCTGAAGATCCCGGGTGAAGTCCGGGGCAGCGATCTTGTGAGTGCCAACCATCTGCATTGTATTTTTATTCAAACATATGAATAAATAAACAGTCAAGTTGGCGCGCGAAGACGGGTAGTGTGGACTCGGCCTGACGTTGCCCCGGTGAACCAAACCGATTAGAAGTAGAGTTTCCCGCGCGGTGAAAGGCCGCAGTAAAGGGAGACCAATGAAGCGCAGTCGATTTAGGTGAAGAACAGACTGCCGTGATCCTGAAGCAGGGCGAATCGGGAATGAAGACAGCAGAACTCTGCCGACAGAACGAGGTCAGCGAGGGGACTTACTACAACTGGATTGCGAAGTACGGAGGCTTTGAAGTGGACCCGTATAGTCAAAATACTCATGCGGCGCGGGCCGTAGTAGTTGAGTAAGCCGCCGAGCCGCTCTCGACAGCGGATTGCGCCTGGCGGACTGGGCTCATGGAGCGCTCCGCGTCCGTTCAAATTCGGCCTTCGCGCCGGTATCGGCGTGCGCGTCACACTTGCCGATCTAAAAGTGTTTCCCGAAACTCGCGGCAGAAGTTCTTGTCGCGATCATGCAGCAGATACCGACAGCCCTTCAGGTAGTCTCTGGCTGGAAGGACTTCTGGGCGCTCTCGGTCATCCTCGGCCGCGAGCCCTCGATATCAGCTTTTCCTTTCGTTAGGATTCGCCTTCCAAACTATCATCATTCTTCCTGCCTTGTTAACTCGGCCAAACGCCTCGGCAGCGCCACCTACCATATTGGATCCTACGCTCTTCAGGAACCGCGAGTAGCGAAGCGTTCCGCGAGCCACCGCACTCCGTCGTCCGTCCTCATCCGTTTCGGGAAGTGAAGTAAGAATCACTTTGGCCAGCGCGTTAACGTAAGCAAAGAGTGCCCGCTGTCCGGTTCTTACCCTCTGCATCTCGTTTAAATTTCGTTCGATCGCGGCACCGAGCCGCTGTTCCGCTTCGTTCCCCAACGGTATTTACTGCAGCGGACACCCTATTGGCCGACGATAGTTTGTCCATCTTTGTCCACGATTCGTCCAAGCCTGTCCACTGCTGTCCAAGCTTGTCAAATTCTATCCCGAAGCGTCCATTTCTCTCCAAAGGCGTCCATCTCCGTCCAAAAACGTTGTCAGTGCGAAGGGGTACTCGAAGATCGTAGGCCAAGCTCCCGATTTACGGTTGTCGGCGAGACTTCGCACATGCGGTGGTGCTGATAATCTTCAGGAGCGTTTGTGCTCAAGCACATGTTCAACATGGCAGAGCGTTGGAGCATGT
>JALYXI010000327.1 GCA_030947245.1 Acidobacteriota bacterium | reverse complement strand
TGGCCTCGACAGACGGCCCGATCGCATACGAGGTCTGGTTCAGAAAATCGATCGTGTTGACGTTGTTATCGACACCGTTCAGAAGAAAGTTATTCTGTCCGTTGGCGCGAACCCCATTGGCGGACATGCCGCCGTTGTTGGCATCGCGCGCGCCATTCTCAGCCGGAACCACGCCCGGGGAGAGCCGCGCCAGGTAAGCGAAGTTGCGTTGGCCGCCCAGCGGGACGTCACTCAGAGTCTTGGAGTTAATAGACGCGCCCACCTGCGTGCTTTCGGTCTGCAGCAGCGGAGTGGCTGCGGAAATTTCAACAGTCTGCCCAATGTCGCCGACAGTGAGCGCAATATTTACTCCGGTACGCTCGCCGGAGGCCAGGACGATATCTCTTCGTTCGGCCTTCTTGAAGCCACTCGCGGTCACTGTCACGTTATACGTGGACGGCTTCAGCGCTGGGCGGGTAAATTCACCGGCGGAGTTAGTAGTCAGTTCGTATACCTGACCCGTACCTTGTTCCGCGACCACCACTTTTGCGGAAGGCACAATTCCGCCGGAAGAGTCAGTGATAGTTCCCGTAATGGTTGCCAAATCGCGCTGGGCCCAAACAGCGCAAGCGCAAGAAAAGGTAAGTAGGCTTAAACGCAGCCCCGCGACAAAGCGTTCCATAAATTCCCCCAAATCGATCCACAAAGATCGATGGTGGGATAGTATCATTAGTAGAGGAACGGAAGCAACAATACTCAACGAATTTGCGTCTCTCTCCTTACGTTTGTGGTTGAGCGGCTGGGAGCGATAGGCAAGAACTAAGCGTTTCGCGGTGGGTACCGCTGAAACGCTATACCATTTGGATTGTCCCCAATGCGCCACGAAGACCTGCAGGCCGGTTCGCCCCATGATGTCGCCCAGGCTATATCGCAAAGCCGCCGCGAATTCCTCCGATCGGTCACAGGCGCCTGCGCCGCCACAGCACTATCAAGCACATCCTCTTTGCGGGGCATGATCTCCCCACGGGGGAAAAAAGCCGTGGTCGTCACTTTCGGCGGCGGCGCCAGGGACGAAGAGACGTTCATGCCGGATGGCCAGCGGAACATCCCTCATCTGTTGCAGGAACTCATGCCCCAGGCCACGTTTTTCACGCAGGTCGTGAATCGGGGCATTCTCGGCCATTATGTGGCAACCGCGAGCATCGCCACCGGCGCCTATGAGACTTTTAACAATTTCGCCTCCGTCTCACCCTCGAACCCAACCGTCTTTGAGTACTTCAGAAAAGACCTGAAGCGCCCCGCGGCGGACGCTTGGGTGGTTGCGCCCAGCAACGGCTTCAGCCGCATCGGCGAAAGCGCGCATAAAGCCTATGGAACGGGCTTGGGAGCCGGAGTGATTCTGCCCAAGCGCCTGCTCTCGTCAGCTTTGTCCTCAAGTTCGGACCAGGCGCAGTACGGCCATCTTCTGCGCGATAACTACGAAACGCCTCTCTACGCGCCATCTCTCGCCGGTCACCAACTCGAACTGGATCGGATGGCGGCTGTACTTAAGCTGTCTGTCGACGATTTCGGCGTGCACGCACGCAATTTGGCGAGCCCCGACGAAATGTCCGTTTACATCGCGAAGCATTTGATGCGGCAACTCTCGCCCAGCCTGCTGTGGATTACCCTACACGATATCGATATCGCGCACTCCGGAACATTCTCGCTTTATATCGAAGGCATCCGGCGTTCGGACCGGCTTTGCGCCGAACTCTGGCGCTCCATTCAGAACGATCCGGAATACGCGAACAAGACAACAATGTTCATTTTGCCGGATTTCGGCCGCGATTCCGATATCGATCCGGGCGGCAACGGATTTCAGCATCACCGCACGGGCGACGCGATGTCCCGCACCACGTGGATGATGGTGCTGGGACCCGGCGTTCGTCAAAATGCTGTTGTCGACAAGCCGGTCGAATCGATCGACTTGGTTCCTTCCCTCGGAGCGCTGCTGGGATTCGATGCCCGGTATGCGCAAGGCAAACCCATCGAGGGGATTGCTTAATGATGGTTCCCGGCAAGCTTTCACCAGACAGCTTCCACGCATATCCGCCGGAGGCAAAGCGGCTAGCCCAAAGTCAACTCATCCTTCTGCAGCGTCTTCCTCTCGCCTTGCTTCCGCTGTTGCTACGCGAAGTGATTGTCTTGGACTGGAAGTTTCCGGTCGAACGCAGAGATCTCGACCGGCAATTCGAGTACTTGCAAGGGCTCACAGCCGGTGAGTTTCAGAAAGCGATGCTCGCATTTTCGCAACTGCGGCTTTCTCCGGATCTGGAAAGGACGGACTGGGTAGATTCGCCGGCGCTTTTCTCCGAACAGTTGACCGCGCACCTCTGGGCCACTCACCAAATCGACGCATTCCGCGCCGCTGCGGTTGAGTTCGTCCGGAAAACCGGCGCCGCCAGTCCGGAGGAACAATTACCGATGCATCGACTGGGCATTGCTGTTATTGGCCAGGGCGTTTCGAACAACGCAGATGGGCTCTTCGGTAAGCTGAAACCGCACGGGGTGCATTACACGGGGGTGAAACACGAAGAAGGCTTGCAGGTGCTCATAGATGCCGCCAACAAACGCGCAATGGCGAATCCGGTACCGTACGGCCACTGGTATATCGATGGCGGCGTGAGCGCTGCGCCGGTGCGGAGCGGCTTGGCGCGCATCTCTTATGCTTCGCTCTCCCCTGCTCGCGCCGCGGTCCAGCGCCGCATGCAGGCCGCCTATGAGAAGGGGGCCTTCGATCCCGAAACTTTCCGCACCATGCTGGCTACCACCCGCGCGGAAGAACTGGGCCTCGCTGTCTCAGGCGATGCATTGATGGATCGCTTTCAGTTGAGTCTCTTGACCGAGGGTTCGGGTACCCAGGTTTTCTCAACAACCTTTGTACAGTGGGCCGCGCGCGAGGTGCTTCGGCGGGCGCAGCCACTTACCCTACTGGTCCGCTTCGCTCCCCGGCAGCGCGAAAAGCCCATGAACGAGCTGCTGGCGGAGGCGCAACACCGGCCTGAGCTCGATCCTGATGGTTCCCTGATCGATGCGGACATGGCCGCGTATTACACATGGCTCAATCAGCAGAGGCTATCGGGCGCCGCGCAGGCGAGATTCCTCGTTTGGTTTGAAGATCAGCAGCAGGCCTTGGTGGCCGGGCCCGCGCTTGGACGCGGCAAACAGGTGGATTCTCCCGTACAGCTCACGGAGTTGATTAGCCAGGTGACGTAGCCCCAGCTATACAGGGTGGATCCGAGGCCACTCAAGCTCAAACCCCTGACGCCGCAAACTGTTCTGAAAGTCAGCTAGAGACTTTTTGCCGGCCCTCACCGCACGCGGCGTCATTTTCGTCGCGATCGCATACGCGGCAAGCGCTCCCGCCGCCTCCCCGATGTTCCATTCAACCGGATGCAAACGGTAACAGCCGTTCGTAATATGAGTGGTTCCAATGTTCTTGCACGCGGGCAGTAGATTTTCCATCCGCTTGGGAATCAGAGCGCCGAGCGGAATCTGGAAAGGCAGCGAGCTGACATCGACGTAATTGGTACCGCCCGACGATGGATGTAAGTCGATGCGGTAGCACCCGACGCCCACCGAATCCGCGAACGCCTCCGCTGTGACATCTTCAAGCCGCCTGCCATTCAGCTTCATTCGCATTTCTGTCCCAACATGCTGCTCCAGCACCGTGAACTCAGCCTGAATCCGCCGTGACTCACGAACGTAGGCCGCTTTGGCCATGCCGTCCTCGGTGCCCACAATGTCCTTCCGGAGCCGGAGCCCTTTCCACCCCGTGCCGCCGTCCGGCCTGGGCGCATCCGTCTGCATCCAATACAGGAAGGACAAACTGAGTTGCTTGGCCCGGCGAAGATAATCCTGCCGCTGGCTGGCTGTGGCGGTGATCAGGTCGCCCAGCCAGAAATCGTTTTGTGGCCAGTTCACAAGTGTGATGTCGCTTCGATAGTTGCCCGGTACGAAGTTTGCCCGATCCGCAATACGGCGGTAGGTCCATAAATTCAGGCCCGGCTTCGCAGCCGTTGGATTCGGATCGAAGTACGCCTTCCGCGGAGCAAGCGTCTTCGGTTCGCACGCTGTCCAACTGAGCAGCGGTCCTGTCCAGGGTGGCATCAGCTTAGGAACGTAATCGCGCCAGAACTGGTATTCGGAGGGCTTCTCAATCGTATGATCGCCTTCTACCGAATCCATCGCGAAACAGAAGGTGAAAGACTGGCTGTTCGCCGGTTCTGCGGAGGAAGAAGCGTGCATCTCACCGGTTTGCGCCTGAGACTCCGCACCGGTGACATGTTCCACTTTTGCAAGCGGCAGCAGATCGCCTAGTTCTGTGGCGTCCAGGAAGTACTGCGCTGTAATGGTTCGGGTCTTTTGGCTCTTCAAATCCCGAACGGAGACGCTGGTCACTCGATCGCCCAAAGTGGTCGCCGCAGCCGGTATGTGTTCCAGCAGAACCGTGAGTTGGCCATTGCCCACGTAAGGCGCAAGCAATGCTTCCAGC
>JALYXI010000316.1 GCA_030947245.1 Acidobacteriota bacterium | reverse complement strand
GCGCTACAGCATGCGGATTCTTGCCTTTGTTTGGGTCTTCCAGTGGCGTTCCGTCCAGATGTTCGCCAATGGCCTTTTCGACTACGGAACGAGCGACAGTTGCAAAGTCGTGATCTTTCGGCTTGCTTGAGCGCGTTGGCATGATAGGATTATTGCATACCTCGTGATCGCCAAGAACCGTGTGAAATCTGCAAAGCGCTAACGCTCCAGTCTGAGGTCGCGTTTATGGAGAAGATGAAGGCTGAAGATTTTTCCCAAAGCTTTCCTACTGCTCAAAACCGGAAAATAGCCGGTGCCACTTCAAGAAAGTGGTTGGGCATTTTTCACTCTGCGGAGGCCCACAAACACAAGTGCATGGGTCCAGCATGGACAAAGGGAACAACGACCGGTAATAACACCTCAAACTGACGGGACAAGGAAAAATTCACCCCCTCCATCACCTGATCCAGCCGCTGGTGCTCAATGGCAAGGCTCTCAAGCTGCTCCCGGTACTTTTTCTCTTCTCGTATCGTATGCAAGGGTGCTTAGTCTGCCAGCACACCAAACTCTCTAGCAACTTCGACCCGTCGTTGTATATCGTCATCGCTCAAGGCTTCATTGGACAAGAATATGGTTTCGTAGGGGATCGTTCCGCCCATCTGTGCTACTTTCCACCCCATCAATCTATGGCTCAGCTCAGAAACGGCATCCGCATCGGCTCCCGCAAGGACTTCTATAACGGAATCCACCAAGGAGATTTGGGCGGCGCTGAAAAGAGCGAGATTCGGAGCACGAAGGTTTACGATCTTGTGCATCATGCGGCCATTTCTCAGACGTAGCTCCTGCATCCCAAGTTCTCCCGAGCGCGTCATCGCCTGCCGGATCGGAACCGAACGCCGGGGAGCCGGACCGTTTGGAAGCTTTTGATATTCGAATCCTGTGATCGGCTCGCCCAACTCCGCAAAAGCCAGAAAATCAGAAAAGAGGAGGATCTTGTTAAGCAACCAATACTCGCCAGCCTTGCGATAATGTCAGGTGCTTGTCAAAGATCGGAATCATGGAAGGCCGGCTTGTGCCACCGGAACACGGGCGGTTTCAGGCGTTTCCCCGCGAACGCTGGATGGATGAGTTTGCTCTGGCCCGCGAAGTTCCTCTCAGTTTTATCGAATGGATTTACGATTTGTATGGCGCGGAAGACAATCCTCTTACGAAGGACCTGGCCCGGCTCCAGGCATTGAGCCGAGAGACGCAGGTAGCCACGCGATCCCTGTGCGCCGACTACTTCATGGATCTGCCTTTTCTGCGCTGCTCAGCTGCCGAATGCGCGGAAAGGCAGCAGCTCCTGAACCGGTTGTTGGGTCTTGCTGCGCAGGTTGGCATTCAGCGTCTGATTCTTCCCTTCGTGGATGCTTCCCGCATCGAAACGCGTGAAGACCGGGACACAGTAATTCGAGTGCTGCACGAAGCCCTGCCCACTGCGAGAGAAACTGGCGTGGAACTGCACCTGGAAACATCTTTGCCTCCATTGGCCTTTGCCCGGCTGCTGGATCGCATTCCGGACGCAATGGTCAAAGTAAACTACGATTCCGGCAACAGTTCGTCCTTAGGCTTCGCTCCTGCCGAAGAATTCGCCGCGTATGGAGAAAGAATCGGCAGTATCCATATCAAAGACCGGATACGTCACGGCGGCACGGTGCCTCTCGGAACCGGCGATGCCGATTTCCCCGCCGTTTTCCAAGAGATGACGAAGGTTGATTACAGCGGTGATATTACGATGCAGGTTGCCCGTTCCGAACCGGGCCGGGAAGTAGAATGGGCTAGAGTGAACCGTGCGTTTATCGCAAGCTTCTGGCCGGTTGAGTAGATCGTGGACTTGAGACTTTCCGGCAAAGTGTTCCTGGTGGCCGGTTCCTCGCGAGGCATTGGTAAGGCCATCGCGAAAACGCTCTGGGATGAGGGCGCGAGCGTGGTAATCACCGGGCGCGACGGGAACGCGGTGCAAGCGGCTGCGCAGGATTTCAACGCCGCGCCGGAACGCACTCTCACCGTGGTGGGAGACTTGGCGGAAACAAAGCAAATTGAACGAGCGTATGCCGCCGTTCTGGAACGGTTTGGACGCCTGGACGGACTGGTGGCGAACCTGGGAACAGGTAGCGGCAAGCCGGGTTGGGATCAAGCGGAGGAGGAGTGGGAACGGCTGTTCCGGCTCAACTTCCAGGCGAGTGCGCGGCTGGCCCAAGGCGCAATTCCGCATCTGCTGGGCCGCGGCGGAAGCATTGTCTTTATCTCATCCATCACGGGCAGGGAAGCTACGCCGGCTCCGTTGCCGTACAGCGCGGCTAAGGCGGCGCTTGTAAACTACAGCAAGAACTTGGCGCGTCAATTGGGGGCGCAGAACGTGCGGGTGAACTGTGTCGCGCCAGGGAACATTTACTTCCCGGGCGGCTCCTGGGACCGGAAATTGGCGAACGACAGAGAATCCGTAATGCGAAGTATCGCAAGTGAAGTGCCGATGGGGCGCTTCGGGACACCGGATGAGATTGCGGGTCTCGTTGCATTTCTCTGCTCGGAGCGGGCCTCATTCGTGACCGGTTCCTGCTTTGTGGCCGATGGCGGCCAAACGCGGAGTACATAAACAATGGCGAAACGGATCAAAGACTTGTTTGATTTATCCGGACGCGTGGCAATTATTACGGGCGGCGCGGGGCTGTTAGGAACCAGGCACGCGGAGATCGTCGCGGAGGCTGGGGGAATCCCGGTTCTAATCGATCTGCCTGTAGCCTCGCCGACGGAACGCGCGGAAGCGCTCTCGAGAAACTTCGGTTCCCCGGCGCTGGGGCTGGCGGGCGATATCACCAGCCTGGACTCGGTGGAAGCGATGCGCGACGCAATTCTGTCTCGTTTCGGCCGCATCGACATTCTGATCAACAACGCCGCGAACAACCCGAAAATGGAAGAGAGCGGAGGGAAAAACTTCTCGCGGCTGGAAAATTTCCCTCTAGAGATCTGGGAAGCGGATCTTCGGGTCGGGCTGATGGGCGCCTTCCTCTGCAGCCGTGTATTCGGGTCTGAAATGGCAAGAAGGAAAGGTGGCGTTGTGCTCAATATAGCTTCGGACCTGGCTTTGATCGGCCCGGACCAGCGTCTGTATCGGGATGAGACACTCCCCGAGGCCCAGCAGCAGGTGAAGCCGGTCACGTATAGCGTGGTGAAGAGCGGGCTTATCGGCTTGACAAAGTATCTGGCCACTTATTGGAATGAGTCGGGAGTCCGCGTGAATGCGATTTCGCCGGGTGGTGTTTCGAACGGCCAGCCGGAGGAGTTCGTGACTCGCTTGTCAAAATTGATTCCCCTGGGAAGAATGGCTCAGGTTGATGAATATCAAGGCGCCGTTCTGTTTCTTTGCTCGGATGCTTCTTCTTATATGACGGGAGCAAACCTGGTGATCGACGGCGGTAGGAGTTGCTGGTGAGACTTGATCGTCAGGCGCTCTTTTCGTTAGAAGGCAAGACGGCAATTCTTACGGGAGCATCCGGTTTCCTGGGACGCACCTTTGCGGAGGCGCTGATGGAGAACGGCGCGCGCGTCATCGTGATCGGCCGTTCGGAGAAGCTCGAAACACAGACTGAGCTGTGGTCCCGGCGGTTCGGCCCCGCCAAGGTCCGGTCCCTGCGTGTTGATATGTATGATCTCGACGCATTTGGCAAAGCGTTGGACCGGATTGTGACGGAGGAAGAACGAATCGACATCCTGGTGAACAACGCGCACGAGTTGGGACCCAACACCGGCTTCAACGTTCCCGATGCCGGCCTGGAGGGCGCGACCTACGACCAGTGGATGCGCAATCTGACAGGCGGGGTGTATTGGTCCGCGCTGACTGTACAGAAACTGGGAAAACGGATGCGGGCGGCAAAGTCGGGGTCTATCGTCAATATCTCCACGATGTATGCCACGGTGGCTCCGTCTCCCCAGTTGTACGCCGGAACAGACTTCATGAATCCACCCGGTTACTCGGCAAGTAAAGCGGCCCTCCTCAGTTTTACGCGGTACATCGCATCCTTTTGGGGGCCATTCGGCATCCGCGCGAACGCGATCCTACCGGGCCCCTTTTCAAATACTGAGGATACGGGACCGAATTCAGTGAAGGACGGCGACTTGTTTATTGATCGATTAAAGGCGCGGACGTGCTTGGGCCGAATCGGGCATCCCGGCGAGCTCGCGGGCGCTTTACTCTTTCTCGCATCGGGCGCATCCTCCTACATGACCGGGCAGGGCTTGCTTGTCGATGGAGGCTGGACGGTTACTTAGCGGCAACGTGACTCTTACCAAAGCAGCTTGAAACCAAGCTGCGCCTGCCTCGGATAATTTGAGTTCGGAGCGCTCACTCCAGCCTTGATGATGGAGCCGAATGTACTGTTTGCAGCCGTCGCGTCAAAGCCCTGATTCGTCAGAAAGAACGAGTTAAACGAGTTGAACATCTCCGCCCGAAACTGAAACTTATACTTCTCGCCGATCGATGTCGTCTTGTCAAGAGAAACGTCGATCAGATGAAAGCCTTGCAGCCGGATGTTGCTCTCCCGGTTCGGCTCATACCGCGGCGAATAGCGCGGCGAAATAATCCAGTTCGGGCTGGTGCATCCGGAATCGATGCTCGATTGGATTAACGTGACCGACCCATTGTTGTTCCATTGGGAAACGCAGCCCGCTACGCCCTGCACCACCGGCGCTTTCCAATCGATCGCATGGGTGGCATCCTTCACGTAGATGATGTTAGTCGGTAATCCCCAGGGCCGCCCGGATTGCTGCTGAATGATAAGGGCTTGCTGCCAGCCGCCGGTAAGTTTCCGCAGAGCCCGCGGACCGCTGTGCCCGCCGGGTAACTGGGTTACCGCGCTCAAGCTGAAGTGGTGCGGAATATCGTAACTCGCCGGGCCTTTCTGCATAACCAGGTTCTGCGGATCCAGAAACCCGGATCGCTCAATATTCTTCGAGTAAGTGTAGTTAGCCCGGAACGTCGTCCATTTATTGCGGATCGAGTAACTGGTCTGCAAAGAGTCGTACCAGTTCCGCCCATCGTTTCGCATCAATTCCGTGATTTGTCCGAACTGTGGATAGGGCGCCGAAAGCGTGGCCCGCGACAGCGTCGTGCTGGAAAACGAACTGGTGCCGGTAAACGCCGCTATATTCGCGAACGGATTTGGGAACGTCTTGTCGCAGGAAGACGGATTTCCGCCGGCAAAGTAATTGCAACCATCCCTTAGCGCCGCGGGGATATCGTTCAGCGTCCGCGAGTCCTGCAGATCCACGCCCCGGCTTGCCGAATACGACACGTCGAGGACACTGCGGCCTGTCAGCGCGCGCTGCAGCCCGAAAGAGAAGCTGTTCACATGCGGCAGGCGAAAACGGGTATTGACAACGTTGAACGCACGGCCCGCATAAGTCAGCGAACCGGCCCTCGAGCCGGTAGGCACGAGCACGCCGTCCGGGAACGGATCGTTAATCCGGTCCGGCAGCGGCAAACGGCTCTCATCCGGTGAGTACACCAAGGGAGTGGTATTGCTAAATCCGGTAGTCTGCAGATAATCGTTGTTGGCGTTCATGTAAAAACGGCCCCACCCCCCGCGCACAACGGTCGATCGAGTAAGCGCGTACGCGAAACCGAACCGGGGTTGCCACGTGTTGTAGTAACTGTCAGTGGGGCGGCGCGAAGCGCCGTTTGCCCCTGCGAACGCGAGCGACCCCGTAAGAGCGGGCAAGGGATATCTGCTTCGATCGACCAACCCGTCAACCGCCGAAGGAGCCGACCCATCGAACCCGCGGTCTATGCGGTTGAACCGCTCCGTGGGCGGTAAATTGTTGTCCTGCCGTAGCCCCAGGTTGATCGTGAGCCGCCGCGACACCTTCCAATCGAACTGCGCCCAGGGTGCGAAGTACGGAAACATGTAAATCGGCAGGGCGTTGTAAATCACCGCGCCGGAGCTTGGCGTTCCCAGTAGCCAGGAAGCAATCGAGTTCCCCTTCAGAGCTTGGGCCGTATTGTAAATCTCCTGCGTGAATGCGGCGCTCGCCCCCAGGGTAAAAACATCACCCGTGCTCTGAATGGAATACTGCAGCCACCGCATATCCAGGCCCCCTTTTAGCGTTCTGGATCCCTTCGCCCATGTCAGGTTCGGATGGAAAGTGAAGGTGTTCGAAATATTGGAACTGGGGTACCGGCCCAGACTCTGGTACCCGCTGAATGTGTAACGTCCGAAATTGCTGTCGCCCGGAAGTTGCTCCGCCAGCGACCGCGGGAAGCCGAGTTTTGTTAAATCGAAGCCATTATTCGGCGTTCCCCACGCCGCTTCCACGTAGCGCGCGAAGGAAGTCCGCACATTCAAAATCACGTTCGGAGTTAGAGTGCTGATCCAGTCGATTGCGGCGGAATCGTTGGTGCGTTTCAGCGGCGCTTGGCCGTCCACGCCAGGCTTGTCCACCGGCACTCCATTCGTCGGACGGATCTCCGTCCGGTCGTTGCGCGTGTATCGCACAAAAAACCGGTGCCGCTCGCTCAAGTTCTGGTCGATCTTTGCCGCCAGATTGTAGAACGTATCGCGCGCCGGGTTCACCCCGCCTGAAAGAAACAGATTCTTTTGCGCATAGTCCTCGCCCGCCGTCGTCACGTTCGGCGCGGGAAAGTAACTGAGTATCTTCTGCGCGATAGGATTAATCCGCGCGGGAGGAATCACATTTCCCGGAAACGGCAGCCGGTCGAACGCACCGGAACTGTTCGTAAATCCGCTCGCCGGGTCGTAAATCACATACTGCCTCCCGGCCTTGTCTTTCAGCTTGGAGAAATCGCCATTCCGCATCTCGAGACTGGGTACGGATAACACCAGCGGCTGCGGCGAATCTTCTACGTATCGTTCTGCATTCACCATGTAAAACGTCCGGTTCCGGCCGTTATACACCTTCGGCACAATCACCGGACCACTCACCAGCGCTCCATATTGGTCCAGCGAATGCCCATCTTTCGCGGCCCCGCGGGCATTGTTCTGGAATGAGTTCGCATCCAGCCAGTTGCGCCGCATGTATTCGTAAACCGAACCGTGCAGTCCGTTCGAGCCGCTCTTCAAGACCGCATTCATAACTCCGCCCGCGGTCTTCCCATACTGCGCGTCGTAAGCATTAGTCTGGATTTTGAATTCTTGTACCGAATCCACCGGCGGCACGTATGCGATGTTATTGCCGCCCGCTTGCGCGTTATTCGGGACGCCATCGATCAAAAACTCAGCCGCTTGTGAACTCCCGCCGATTCCGAATTGCGCAATCGCCCCGTTATCGAAGGGCCGCTGATAGGCCAGCGATCCGTTGTAATCCACCCCGGCCACCAATGACGCCAACATGAATGGATTCCTCCCGTTCAATGGCATCTCCGCGATCGTCTTCCCGTCAATCAACCCGCCGCGGTCACCCGATGCGAGATCGAGCAGAGGAACATCCGCCGTCACCACAACCTGATCGTTGACGGAACCGATATCGAGCGTCACATCCACAGTGGCCGCCTGATTCACGTTCAGCGTCATCCCGGACCGCGTTGCCGTCTTGAATCCGGGATGACTTACTTTCAGTTCATAACTGCCCGGCGCAACCAGCGGATAAATGTAATTGCCTTCGCGGTCGGCGGTCTGATGTTGTGTTTCATTCTTTTCCACGTCGCGCAGCGCGATAAGTGCCCCTGCGGCGGCGGCGCCTTGCGCGTCCGTGATGCGCCCGTTCAGACTCGCCCGGAAATCCTGGGCACAAACAATACAAGGCAGAACAACAAGCAACAGAGCTCGCACCGTAATCCCCCGCGTCAGGCTATCGTAACTGATCTATCGTAATTGATCTATCGTAACTGACGCCGCGAGATTTACTGGATCGAACCGCGGCCCGCCGGGGCCCCGCCAATGCCGAACAGAACGGGCGCGCCGATGACCGGAGATCCCAATAACGGGCCGTCGCAGGAGCCGGTCCCGTCACTGGCGACGTAGCACGGCGCAGGCTCATTGCCGATTGAGGTGGAAACGCTAAGCGCCCCGACTCCCGCAGGCGCGTTTTGCAGCCGTACCGTTACGCGCAAGCCGCGATGCTGTTCCGTCGTGAAACGAACCGCCCCGTAATTCTGCTTCTTATCGAAACTTGTCAGCGAAGCGCCGGTCCCCGGCATGGCATCGATTCTGGGCGAAGGATCGTAGTACACAAGCACGCCATTCTGGCCTGTAGTGCCGTCATTCGCATCCACCGGAAATTGCCTTGTGCCGACGTAAACAAAATTGTCAAAGGGGTCCACTCCGGGCCCCTTTGCGCTCCGCCCGGTGCACTGAACGCCCACCAGGTTTCCCTGTCCGGAAGCGTTCACATTGAAGATTCCGATCAGCGGATAATTCTTGCCGGAGTCGATAGGGCATCCGTTGGAAACAAGGTTGTTGCTTCCCGACCCGGTGTAGAAGTTGCGAGTATTCGGATTGTAAGCTGTCAAATCGGTCCCTGTGATGTTGGGGAAGGTCGAGAGGACTGAGCCGCCATGGCCCAGATCCAACAGGACTTGCCCTCCCGGGCTGCATCCAAGCAGCGCCACATTAGACACAGGATCGATCTCCACTCCGTGCGGCGTACAACCGGGCGTCAGGTACTTCGCCGTGATGGCATTTGTTACCGGATCGAACACGTACAGTCCCTGCCCAGCGCCTTTCTTGTCCGAGTCCGTGATTGCTTGATAAATCAATCCATCGTTCGGATTGAAACGCATCAACTCCGGACTGCCGGGAAGAGCCAATTGGCTGCTCACTCTGCCATTCACAAGGTCGATGCCGCTCATGAAGTACGGCGCACTCCCGTTGATGACGTAGACGGTATGGTTCAGGGGATCGTAGTCAAGCGCATCGGTCCCGCCGGTTACGCCGGGTAAGGCGTAAATGTCGGGAGCGCCTGGAACGCGCAGGTCGTAAACAATCACATTGGCCTTACCGTCCGTGACCACAAGCTTTTGCAGATCGAGCGCCACCAACACTCCGTTCGTGCTGCCGCCTCCGGGGAGGGGAAAAGTCCCGATTGGAGTATTCGTGATTGTATCGATAGCGGTCACCCCATGATTGGTTCGATCCGCCACGTACATCACCCGCGTCCAGGGATTGAACGCGAACAAATCCAGGTTGGCCTGGGTGGCGCCGGTGTTGGTCCAATTGGGAATGGGAATTGATTGTATTAGAGTAAGTGGCTGCGTGCTCTGTCCCGAAACCAGGCCAACAAAGGCACTGATGAGGATTGCCCGGTTGGCGCATCTAAGTCCGTAGTTAGGTTTAGTCATCTTCAATCTCCGTCTGCGGAGACAAGTCTATACCCAACAACACTGGTGTCCAAATTAGCGGGGCCGGATTGATCGCATTGGAAAAGAAAAGCTTTCCAACCGGCTTCAAGTGCCGGGATGGCGGAGCATCGGCGCCAGGAAACTGTAAAGCCGGCGAGCAAAGCGCAATCACGTCGGCCGCCCGAATCGACAGTGTGAGAACGCCTTTATCCGTACCTACCTTCAATCCAGTCTTCCGCCTCTTTATTCGTCATGGATTGCCACCATTTGTCCCCAGCGGGGCCAGCGGATCCCCCCGTCCGGTTCCTAAGGGGAATGAGAACTGCGCACGCGGACCAGTTCAGCCACAGGCTTACCGTGCCGCGCAATTGTGACTGTTTCGCCCTGCTCCAGCAGTTCAAGGAATCGGGAAAGATGGGTCTTGGCTTCGTGGACGTTGACCTGCGTCAAGTGAATGTTGTCCGTTTACTTAGCCGCGGCAACACGGGTTCAAGTGCGCCTGTCCAGCGTTTGAGATGGCCTGCCATGTGATTTCATAAGAAGGTCGTTGTACGTTGTTCGCGTTTGGATAACAGGAAAAATGATCTGCGGCCCATAAATGGAAGGTATGCCATGACCGTCACTGACGACGCCCCGCTTCACAACGTTTCCGCTGTGGTTCCGCTCTTAATGGTCACCAGCATGGAGCGATCACTCGCCTTCTACGTCGACGGCCTCGGGTTCACTATCCGGAACCGCTGGGTGCCGGACGGTCGATTGTGCTGGTGCTGGATGTCGCTTGGCAGTGCCGCTCTCATGCTGCAGGAAGCGATCGATTCTACCTGCGAGAAAAGGGCAGCCGCCGGAACCCTCGGCAACGGCGTAGGCCTCTATTTTCAGTGCAGCGACGCCCTCTCCATTTACCGCGAAGCCGCCGCGCGCGGCGTTCATCCGTTGCGTGAGCCCCAAGTCGGCAATTTCGCGTGGGAAGTCTTTTTCGCCGATCCCGACGGCTACAAAATCAACTTTTCCTGCCCTACAGGACTTCCCGAAGAAACCCTCCTCTCTGAAATAAGCACTTGATCCGCCGCCCGGTTCCGGGCGTGCCAAAATGCGTCCTAGACCGGACGCACTTACCCCTGAGCGGCGCTCGAAGCGAGGTTTGCCCTTTTATCTCACCCAAACTCACCCCCTGCCATTCAGTCACAGAAATTCCCGTCTCTATCTCCTTTCATTCCCTCACTCCCGCCCCGCCGCCCCAAACCCGCACGCTACGCTCCGGCCAGGAGCCTATCCCTATCTATGTCCCCGCAGCCAGCATCCGAACCGAACCATTCCACCGGCCCCCGAACCGAAGCCGGTAAAGCCGTATCCTCCCAAAAC
>JALYXI010000287.1 GCA_030947245.1 Acidobacteriota bacterium | reverse complement strand
AGCCGATCTCAACCTGACCAGCAACACCTACCCCGGCTATTACTCCGTTCTACGCAATGCGGCCGGCACCCCGAATGAATCCGCCGTCTGGTTTGTCAACGGATCTTTCTACTTCGACCACCGCCATGATGACGGCGGATCTGTCGCCATGTACGCGTTAGGCGCCCCTCTCTCGATCGATTGGGGAAGTACATACTCGCCGCGCACCTCCGGCGGTTACATGCACAGTTTGGTCGAGCCGGAAGCAAGCCTGGGCACCGCCTGGAACGCTGATAATCCTGGTACAGACAATCCGGTATCACCCTGGCTTAATCCGAATGTAAACTCCTTTGCGGCATTTACCGCAAGTTCCTACTCTTCCGCCACCTGGACCACAGGAAACAATACGCAATGGAACCGGAGCGTTACCTCTATAAGTGCTAACCCCAACTACCCCGTTATTTTTATAAACGATACCTTTCAGGGGCCAGACGCTCTTGCAAATAAGGTTTTCACGCTGAACCTGATGGCACAAGGCACTGTCCAAACGCCTTCAGGCCCCTACAATCCGCAGGTCCGGTTTTATGATGGGCAGAATGGGACATCGAGTGAACTGCCATCGTCAGGTCCGATCGTCAACCTGGGGTCGCAGCCCAACCGTTTTAGCTTTACCGGACAGTGGCTGATTGATTGGGACATGTACGCCCTTACGGGGCCGAATCAGCAGCAAGCGATAATTGGAAACTGGGGTCATAACTGGCACCCGGATTCAGAACAATCGCAATTCCAGATGGCAAATAACCGTCCATTCGAGGAGCGTCAGCACATTTTTCGCCTTCGTGGTCAGGACAGCTTCCGCGTGGTTGTTCTTCCTTATCGCAAAGGGCAACAACGGGCAGTCAACATGTCAGACAACGGAAGCCAGGCGGTAATTTCCGCGCCGGGTGAAACTATAACTATAAGCAGTCAGTCTTACACCTACCAAAGCGCCATACAGACAGCGGTAACGACGTTGAGTGCAGCGAAGGCGAGTGCCTTCGGTGTCGAGATAAGCGGTGGTCCAACGGAGGTTGTTATCAGCGGCGGTCGAGTAAAGATCACCGCTCATGGCACGGCGGGACTCCGAAGCATCAAGCTTCCGGGAAACTGGGCTCCAAATGGGCCAATTACGTTGGCGAATGGTGTATATACATTCAACTATTCTGGCGGGGCTCCTCAGACCGCTACCCTCTAACAGGATGCTGAAAAACTCCGCCCGGCAGGCGAATGGCTCGCGAAAGGGGGATGCGAAATCATTACCCACCTGTCGGCGAGCGCTTAAATCGCCCCTAATCGCGCGAAAGGTTCCGGTCGAGTTGAGTTTTCCACGCGCGACAGAGTTTTTCGGCACCCTGCTAAGCGGCATACAAGGGTCTTTCTGTCCGTGACATCTCCGACGCGATGGAGTGGTCCCCAGTTTTGCGACAAGTGGCCTCCAGAAATTTCACCTCGGTTTACCACGCGGCGGGTCCCACGCTTAGTACCCTGCCTCCGCTGATTCGATGTACGGACACAGTCCCAGCCAGGACGCAAAACTACTTCTCCGTGTCCAGCGGCTCATGTCCACAGCGCCAGCTTCGAGCTCATGGTTTTCATATGCTGTTTGATTCGCCCGCTCGAATCCAAGGGAGGAGCCGTATGCGGTAATCCCGATCGTACCGATCTGTGCGGGGGGGGCGGGCAGCGATGCTCGTCCCTACCGCGACCCATGCCGAGGGACAATCGGTAGACCCTTATGCCTTGAAAAATCCCCGCCGCGAAGCCGGAATACTCGCTAACGGAGAACGCTCACTCTCCACACGCCGAACCGGAACGCCATTCTCTTCATGTTACGGCTCAAAGACCCTTAACATGCTTCGAAACCTAGTCCTAATCCCCGCTTTCATTCGCAACCTTCTCAAGGGATGGTAACCGAAGCGCACGCGCCAGCTAAACTCAGTTAGACTCTCGAAAGGTAAAACCTCGGTGCGCCGGATTAACATGCGATCTGTGTATCGGGTGTTCAGTCCCTCTTCCAGCGAGAGACCAAGCTCGAAACTCCGGCCGACTGCATCCATTGCGGATTGGTTATATGCGCCGAATGGATAAGCAAACGCGGCTGGTATACAGCCGAGCAGTTTCTCCAAATCATCTCTGCTGCCACGCACCTCAGAGTCCAGGTCCCCTAGCGGAAGGACCCTGAAGTCTGGATGCGTACGGCTGTGAGCTCCGAATTCAATTCCCTGCCTCGACCAGTCTTGCACCTGCTGCGGGCTCATTGTCAGACGCTGGTCCCACTCTAAACATTCACCCATCCTGCCGGTGATCACAAACACCGAAGCGGGAAACCCAAGGGCTTTCAGAAGAGGAAACGCATAGGTCGTCAAGTTTGCATAAGCGTCGTCAAAAGTTAGAAGAATCGATTTATCCGGAAGCTCGGATTCCGCTCGCATCCAGCTCGAAACGTCGGCGCAGGTGAGACCTTTGAATCCGTGACGGACGAGCCAGTGAATTTGCCGCTCAAAGCTCTCCGGAGAGACAGTTAAGTTCCGATGCTGGAGATCTTTCCGGGGAGACACGTCATGATAGGCAAGGACGGGTAGGCGCGCAGACTTCAAGTTAATTGTGGATCTTAACGGCATGTCGCTAGTCCGGACAAAGCGAAATTTCAGCAGCGGAAGAACGCTTTTTATGACGCGCTACTCGATGGATCAAGTCATAATAGCTCTCCAAGTGAGCGCGGGTGGAAAATTTTTCCAACGCTAAGAACCCGGCCTCGCCCAAACGAGCGCCCAGGGCGCGCTCCCGATCGAGACGTTCCAATAAACAGACCAGTTCCTCTGTGGAGCGGTAGACAAATCCGCCGCCGGTTGCCGTGACCAGCTCAGGCAAAGCGCCATAGCAGCTTACAACAACGGGGGTCTTATGTTTAAGAGATTCCAAAACTGTAAGGCCGAAAGTTTCGTAACAAAGGGACGGCACAATAGTTGCAAGTGCCCGCGAGTATAATCGCCCAAGCTCTTCATGGGCAACACGACCCAGAAATTCTATATTGTGTGCACCCTCCGCCTGTTTGCGAACCTCCAGCTCAAAGCTTCCCGCTCCGGCCACCACCAATCGCCGGCCGCTGCTCCGAAACAAAGGAATAAGCGTTTGAAGTCCTTTCGCTTTTTCTATCCGGCCCACGTATAAGAAAAAACTTTCTCGATCGCTTGCAGCGGCGCCCGCGCGAACTGCATCGGGCACGAAATGCGGTATCACTACAGAGGATATTGCCAACTCTGATTGTCGATAACGATCGCTCACAAACTGGCTGGGCGCAATGAATTGATCGATGTACCGAAGGGTCGATTTCAACCACCCCCCGGTTCTCCAAGGCTGGGGCGGCCGCCGATGGATCAATTGACACCGAAAGCACGAAGGAGCTAAGCAGGCTTCGCGATTGTCCTTGAACAGAATATGTGTCGGGCAAATCCACCAATAATCATGGAGAGTACATAGCGTTGTGCCCCCGGCGTATTTAAGGCCACCGGGTCCTGTGAGCAAAGAAATATTATGCCAATGTACAACGTCAAATCGGGACGATAAAATCTCCTCTAGAGCGCGCCGCTTGGGGCCAGGACGACCCGTTGCAAATGTAAACAGAGGCGAGAGCGGACCCCAGGCGGATGCTAAAGACCAGACTTTGATCGAAGGGTCCAGGTCAAATTTCGAGGGAGCCACTGTAGACTTGAGGAGTTCGAAGGCATCTCGGCAATGAACTACCTCGACATGGTGGCCATCGTTTGCAAGTGCATTCGCAAGATTTGCCACGAACACCGCGTCGCCCCCGAAGTGATGGGGAGGGAAGAACGTGGTCAGCAGGCAAACTTTCATGTGGGGTCAGACTGATCAGCCTTCGTTGCGAAAACGAACGGATTTTGAATAGCCATCTTCGATCCACCGAACACAACGCGAATTTCTATATTCGAAAATCCAAGGTTCGCAAGAGTTTCATATAGCCATGTTGTCTCAAACCAAATTATCTGCATCGGTGGGGTATTCGTAAGTTGCAAACGGAATGCAGCGCGCCGAAGTTGCACATGCCACTTTTCTACTATGGATTTTGCCCTGTATATAAACCTGAGCATTCCTGACAGCAGTCCCCTTGGCCACGCAACAATCGGGACATGAATCATCAGACTGCCACCCGGGACCAGCACTCGCTTCATTTCCGTAAAGTAATCCGCGGCGGCGTTAATACTGGAAAGATGCTGCAAGACGTGGGCCGAAAAAACGGCATTGACTGAGTCTGTGGGTAAAGGAATTTCCAGACCATTCGTTAGGTGAAAACAGACGTTCGCAGGCGCATGATTTCTTGCGTATTCGATCATGCTGGACGAAACGTCTAAGGCATGCACAAGGGCGAAGTCTTTGGCAAGATGAATGGTCAGACGCCCCGCACCACATCCTATTTCGACGCAACTGCCTCGCCCGAGCCCATACTGTTCCCACTTTGCGGCAAAAAATTTCCAATCAGCAGCGCCCAACTCGTAAAACAATTTGTCAGTCCAGGGATTAGGCCCCGTTCTGCGATGTTCGGGAATCGTTGCCACACCATAAAGCGGGTCACATTGCCCCCAGGCTTTCCATTCCTCATTTGACGGAAGTGTCTTGCTGGACTCTGTTGGCATTAGGCCTGTTCAATGAGTAAGGCGGTCTGTGTCGCTCTTCGTAATGGTAATTTAAACGCTCGCGGTCTCGCGTACCCAGACAGTTTCATCATCATGCTGGACGTCACCGCCCTGGACCGGCTGTAGCCGCATGCGATACAGCCCTGTTTTTTTCCACCTGTTCGAGGATCCAGTAATAGGTTTTTTCAATTCCTTCACGGAGCGGACGGCTTGGACTCCAATTCAGAATTTCCCGCAGCATACGGTTATCTGAGTTGCGGCCACGAACGCCAAGAGGGCCTTCTATGTGCCGCAGCGCCAGCTTTTTGCCCGCTATATCCATAATTAGCTCAGCAAGCCCATTGATTGTAACCATTTCTTCGGATCCAATATTGACGGGGCCGGTAAACTCTGAATCCATAAACCGGCGCACACCTTGCACACATTCATCGATAAAGAGAAATGACCTTGTCTGCTTGCCATCGCCCCAAATCTCGATTTCACCTCCGTCCGGCGTTTCCGCGACTTTCCGGCAAAGTGCCGCGGGTGATTTTTCTCGACCACCCCGCCAAGTACCTTCAGGACCGAATATATTGTGAAAACGCGCGATGCGAGTCTGAACGGAGTAATTGCGCGTATACGCCAGAAAGATTCTTTCGCTAAATAATTTTTCCCATCCGTATTCGCTGTCGGGAGCTGCGGGGTAAGCAGAATCCTCGGAACATTTCGGATTATCGGGATCGAGTTGGTTGTACTCCGGATAGATACAGGCTGAGGAAGAATAGAAAAACTTGGTGACTCCCGCAAGCCTTCCGCACTCGAGAGTGTTTAGATTAATAGTTGCCGAGTTATGCATAACGGCGGCATCGTGATCACCGCTGAAAAGATAGCCCGCTCCGCCCATGTCTGCGGCAAGTTGGTACACTTCATCAACGCCTTCCAGAACTCTCTGAGCGAAATCTTGCCGGCGTAGGTCACCGACGATAAATTCATCTGCAGAGGAGTCACGGAACTCGTGTTCTTTAATGTCCACACCCCTAACCCAAAACCCCTCGGATTTAAGCTGCTTGATTAAATGGCCACCGATAAAACCACCTGCTCCGTTTACGAGAATTTTCTTCATCTTTGTCCTCCGCTGACCAGGCACGATTTAGCTTCTAGATACGAAGGTGTATAGCATAACACTCCTGTTCACCAGCAAGCGAGACTTTTTACGCATCTGAGAGCGGTTAAGCCCAAATACAGCGATCGCGCGAAAAGATCAGGGTAAATTCGCGTCAAGAGGCTCTATTGCGAGATGCCGCTCGTAATTGTCACGAATGCTCATGCAATCAAGGCGAGATCGCGGAACGGTTGCTCTTGCGAACAGCTCCTGAAGCCTGATGTCCGTATCGAACTTGTCAATAGGACTTTTTGCTCTACGCATTTGGAATGTTCTTATTTTGCGGTTCTTTTCCCTTGCAACCCCGTTGGAGTTAATGTAGAGTACACATCGGGGTGGACGTGTCGCTGTTCCGCTCTCAGTAAGTCGAAGAAGGAGAGTCGCAGTGAACATAAGTCGATCTTTACCCATCGCACTAATCGTACTGGTCAGCCCTGGAATAGCATTGATTAATGCTGCTACGCCAATCAGTTTTGGCGGTTTGCCATTGCGATTTGAAATCAACAAGGGGCAGGCCGACTCAAAGGTTCAATACTTGGCTCGGGGTTCCGGGTATTCCGTGCTGTTGACCCCCGATGCGGTCACCTTCAATCTTAGACCCAGTAAAAAGAAAAAGGGCTCCGCGGTTAGTATGCTCCTAATTAAAGCAGACAAAAAAGCTGCGGCAGTTCCCTCTCAAATCTTGCCAACAAAAAGTAACTATTTTCGAGGCAAGGACTCCCGAAGTTGGATGGCGAATCTGGACAATTACGGGCGCCTGACCTACTCCAACGTTAACCCAGGCATTGACGCTGTTTACTATGGCACTCAGGGCCAATTGGAGTATGATTTTGTCGTAGCAGCCGGAAGTGACCCAAGTGCCATTC
>JALYXI010000259.1 GCA_030947245.1 Acidobacteriota bacterium | reverse complement strand
CCATGGACGAAGCCGAAAGGCCGCGACTGGTACGCGCAGTTCCGGCGAACTTCCAAAGTGAGGACACAAGCGCCGTTTTGCAACCTGACTGAAGCTGAGCGGGAGGAGGTTTATGCGGCAATCCGGCTCTTTTTCGAATTTTTGGAAACGAAGAAATACAAGCTGCATGTGCGCGTGTTTCTGAGCAAATACCGTGGATATGCGCGGTGTCCGGAATGCCAGGGGCAGCGGCTCAGGAAGGAAGCGTTGTATGTGCGGGTGGGCGGAAAGACCATCGGCGAAGCGGTGAAGCAGAATATCGCGGAAGCGCAAATCTTCTTCAATGAGTTGCAGTTGACGCCGGAGGAAACAGGAATTGCGGAGAAGATTCTGGTGGAAATCCGGCAGCGGCTGGAGTTCCTGAACAACGTCGGACTGGAGTACCTGACGCTGGACCGGCTGGCTTCGACGCTTTCGGGCGGTGAAGCGCAGCGGATTCAGTTGGCGACCTCGCTCGGGTCACGGCTGGTGGGAGCGTGCTACGTACTTGATGAGCCCTCGATCGGCCTGCACACTCGCGACACGGACCGGCTGGTACGGATTCTAAAGGACCTTCGCGATCTGGGAAACACCATCGTGGTAGTGGAGCACGACCCGGAGGTGATGCGCGAAGCCGATCACATTCTGGACATGGGTCCTGGGGCGGGAGAGTTGGGCGGCAGTGTGATTTTCGAAGGCGCCTACCCGGCGCTGCTGGCAGATGGCAATGGCTCGCTTACTGGCAAGTATCTGCGGGGAGCGATGCACGCCCTGGTTCCGCGCGCGCTCCGGGCGCCTGACCCGAACCGGATGCTGCGGTTTTTCGGAGCGCGGATTCATAACCTGAAGGGCGTCGATGTGGAGATTCCGCTCGGGCTGATGGTGGTGGTTACAGGAGTTTCAGGGTCAGGGAAATCAACTCTGGTGCACGACGTGATTTATCGTTCCCTGCACCGGCCCGCGGTGGAAGAAGAGGCGGATGACCCCGGCTCGCCGAAGCGGCTGAACTGCACGCGCGTAGAAGGGGCCAACCGGGTGGGCGATGTTGTGATGATCGACCAATCTCCCATCGGGCGGACTCCACGGTCGAATCCCGTAACTTACATCAAAGCGTTCGACATGATCCGTGGACTTTTCGCCGCTACGCGCGATGCGGAGAAGCGCGGGTATACGTCAGGCCATTTCTCATTCAACATTCCGGGCGGGCGCTGCGAAGTGTGCCAGGGCGATGGAACGGTGACAGTCGAAATGCAGTTCCTTGCGGATGTGGAACTTGTCTGCGAAGAGTGCCGGGGCACGCGCTACAAAGCCAGCATCCTGGAAATCAAATACAAAGACCTGAACATTCACCAAGTGCTTGGGCTGACGGTTCAAGAGGCGATGGCCTTCTTCGGCGATCAGCCGAAACTGCGGGCAAAGCTGAAGGTTCTGGACGATGTTGGCCTGGGATACTTGCGGCTGGGCCAATCCGCCACCACGCTTTCGGGCGGCGAAGCGCAGCGGGTTAAGCTGGCATCCTATCTGTCGCAGGCAACTTCGCACGGCACATTGTTTATCTGTGATGAGCCTACTACGGGGCTGCATTTCGATGACATAGCGAAGCTGCGGAAGACCTTTGAGCGCCTGCTGGAACAGGGTGGCAGCCTATTGGTGATCGAGCACAATCTAGATGTGATCCGGGCGGCGGACTGGGTGATCGACATGGGTCCGGAAGGCGGAGATCGCGGGGGTAGGATTGTCGCAACGGGGACTCCGGACGAGATTGCGCAAGTGGCGGAATCTCATACAGGCCGGTATTTGAAGGGTCTGCCGGCGCAGTAGACTTAGCATATGTGGCTTCCGGCCGCGTTCTTCTATCTACTGCAGGCTGCTGCCGATCCTACTGAGGAAGGGCGCAAAGCACTCGACGCGAATCAATACGATCGCGCCGTGGAGCTATTTCAAAAAGCTGTCGCGCAGGATGGAAAAGATTACGGGGCCCATTTTCACCTCGCGCTTGCATACAGCCTAAAGAACGACGATGCGCACGCGATTCCGGAGTATGAGAAGACCCTGGAGTTGAAGCCTGGACTGTATCAAGGTGAGCTGAATCTGGGCATTTCTTTGCTTCGCGCGAACCGTGCCGCGGATTCGGCGCCGCATCTGGCCGCGGCTGCTATTCAAAAGCCCAACGAGATCCAGCCCCAAATGAAACTTGCCGATGCGTATTTAGCCACCCAGGATTACGCGAAAGCGGAAGAGCATTACCGCGCGGCTCTCGCGTTGAACAAAAAGCTGGCCGCGGCGGAACTAGGCCTGGGACGGACGGCAGTGGCGCAGAACCAATTGGATTCCGGAGCGCGGCATTTCCGAAATGCGGCTGAATTGGACCCGAAGTACCAAGATGCGTTGCTGGAATTGGCCGGCGACTATGAAAAGGCCAAGCAGCCTGCGCTCGCGATTCCGATTTATCAGCAATTCCCGGGTAACGCCGGGGCGCAGGAGCGGTTGGGTGAGTTGCTGCTGGAAGGCAAGCAGTTCGCCGAAGCCGTCCCTCGCCTGGAGCAGGCAGTGGCGGCTTCGCCCACTGCGGCGAACCGGCTTGCACTCGCAACGGCGTACCGGATGAACAAGCAGCCGCAGAAAGAATCGGAACAGTTGGCGAAGGCGGTCGCAGCGGCGCCCCAGGATTACGACTTGCGGATGGTGTACGGGCGCGCGCTGCGGGATCAGCGCCTATTCCCTGCCGCGGCCCAGCAATTCTATGCAGCAGCGCAGCAACGGCCGGATTCGAAAGAAGCGTGGAATGAGATGGCGGCAGTGCTGATTATTCACGAGGATTACGCGCAGGGTTTGGCGGCGCTGGACAAGGTGAAGGCACTAGGCCAGGAGTCTCCCGGCAACCTGTTTATGAGAGCGATTACGCTGGACCGGTTGAAACAGTTGAAGCCCGCGCTGGAAAGTTACCAGCAGTTTCTTGCAACGGATGGCGGCAAGAATGCGGACCAGGAGTTTGAGGCCCGGCAACGTTCTCGCATCATCAGGCTGGAGTTAAGCAAAAAGTGAGATTCGTTTTCTTGGTATTGTCTTTGGCGAGCGCTCTGGGAGCGAGTTTGCCGGATGTAAAAAGCGAGCCCAATCCGGAGAAGCGGGCGCGGCTCGCGCTTCAAAATGCGGACGAGGCGCTGACTGGAGCGAAGGAGTCGTACGCGAAACAGGATATGGTTGCCACAACAGCCCATCTGGAGGAGTTGAAAGACTCGGTGGAACTGGCGCGGGCGTCTCTTCAGGAAACGGGCAAAGATCCGCGGCGGCGGCCCAAGGCATTCAAGTATGGGGAAGGCCGGACGCGGGAACTGCTACGGCGCTTGGACGCGCTGGAAAACGCCATGGATTTTCAAGACAGAAAGGTTCTGGACGCGGTGAAAACGAAATTGCAGGAGGTGCATGAGGGATGGCTCTTGGGAATTATGGGCGGAAGGAAGGGTGGTGGCGAATGAAGAGGCTGATTGTGGCAACGTCGGCGGTGCTTCTGCTGTGCGGCCCGATCTTGGCTCAGCGCGATTTTCTGACCAGCGATGAAACTGACCAGGTGCGCGAGGCTCAGGACCCGAACGACCGCTTAAAGCTGTATGTCTCGTTCGCGGAGCAGCGAGTGGACCAGGTGAAAAGCCTGCTTTCGAAGGAGAAACCCGTACTGATTTATATAATTCACGATTTGCTGGAATAG
>JALYXI010000250.1 GCA_030947245.1 Acidobacteriota bacterium | reverse complement strand
GGGCGGGGACGCGGCAGGCGGCGCTGGAATTGGTGGCGCTGGGGCCGGGCGAATCGGAAACAGAGAAGAAGCGGAAGATTGTGGCGGCGGTGAAAAGCGTCGCTGAAAAGCTGGGGAATCGCCCGGCTACATCTAGGAAGTACTACGTGCATCCAGTGGTGCTGGACAGTTACGCGAACGGGAGTTTGTTTGAGTTTGTGAAGCCTGTAGAGGGAGATTTGGCGCTTCCGCCGGATGCCCTGCACCCGACGGAAGAACAGGTGTTGAAACTGATCAAACGGCTCAGCTAAACAATGGTGACGCCCATGCTGCGGGCAGTGCCTTTGACGGAGTTGATGGCGCCTTCGAGAGAAGGGCTGTTCAGGTCGGGTAACTTGATCTTGGCGATCTCTTCAATCTGCTTCTGAGTGATTTCGCCCACTTTGGTCTTGTGCGGCTCGGCCGAACCTTTGGCGATATTCACAGCGCGCTTGATGAGCACGGGGACCGGCGGGGTCTTGGTAATGAAGGTGAAGGTGCGGTCGGAATAAATGGTGATGACGACGGGTATGATGAGCCCTTCCTGATCTTTGCCCGAGGTCTTCGCGTTGTAGGCCTTGCAGAAATCCATGATGTTTACGCCCTGAGGACCCAGGGCGGTGCCGACGGGCGGCGCGGGAGTTGCCTTGCCCGCGGGGATCTGCAGTTTAACTTGTCCGGTTACTTTCTTTGCCATTGTGTTCTTATGCCTTTTCTACTTGCAGGAAATCGAGTTCAACGGGGGTGGCGCGGCCAAAAATACTGACCAGCACGCGAAGGGTGTTGCGTTCGGGATTGACTTCGTCCACCTTGCCCGAGAAGTTGGTGAAGGGGCCATCGACGATGCGGACGTCCTGGTTCTTCTCAAATGACATCTTGGGACGGGGGCGATCCGCCGCGTTTTGCTGGCGATAGAGGATACCGTTGACCTCATCGGCTGAAAGCGGGACCGGCGAGGTGCCGCCGCCGACAAAGCCGGTGACGCGGGGCGTGTTCTTGACGGCGTGCCACATTTCGTCATCCATGTCGAGTTCGACCAGGACATAGCCTGGATAGACCAGGCGTTTCGAGGTGACTTTCTTACCATTGCGGAGTTCGACGACATCTTCGGACGGGATAAGGATCTGGCCGACTTTATCGGAAAAGCCAAAGGCATCGGCGCGCGTGCGCAGGCTTTCGGCAACTTTGTTCTCAAATCCGGAATAGGTGTGAATGATGAACCACTTCTTGGTAGTTTCGGCCTGAATGGGCTGGATAGCCTCCGCTTCGAGGTCCGGTTCTACCAGTGGGAGATCGGAATAGGCGGTTTCGGGCTGGTTATCCACCGGGACTTCTTCGGGTGGAATGCCTTCAGCAGGATCGCTGGATTCAGGATCGTCCGGGAATTCGTTCAGATCGCTCATTTACTTGGCGAGGGTAGTGTACATCTTCGTGACGGTGTTGGCGATGAGCTCATCGACCAGTTTGAAGTACGCGGCAAAGGCAAAGACGGTCAGGATCACGACCGCCGTGGTGGCTTGCACCTGCTGGCGCGTGGGCCAAGTGACGCGCTTCATTTCGAGTTGAAGACCTGAAATGTAGTCGCGGACAATCTGCGGCCATGCCTTCATTCCTTCGAATTTGCCGGGATGCGAGGGTTCTAGTGTGCCTGCCATGGTGTGCCTTTGTTGCCGTTCATTTGGCAGGGGCGGAGGGATTCGAACCCCCACTCGCGGTTTTGGAGACCGCTGGTCTGCCGTTAAACCTACGCCCCTGTGGTAGCTACGGCAAATATTTTACCTTACTTCGTTTCCTTGTGCGGCTGGTGCTTGCGGCAGAATGGGCAGAATTTCTTCAATTCGATGCGTTCAGTGGTGGTTTTCTTATTTTTCGTCTTGGAGTAATTGCGATTTTTGCATTCGCCGCATTGAAAAGTAATAATTTCGCGCATAATTGATTTCCTTAGTCCAGAATCTCAGACACGGTGCCGGCGCCGACAGTGCGGCCGCCTTCGCGAATTGCGAAACGAAGTCCCTTGTCCATCGCAACCGGGGTTTGCAGTTCCACATCCAGCTGCACATTGTCTCCC
>JALYXI010000228.1 GCA_030947245.1 Acidobacteriota bacterium | reverse complement strand
CGGCGCGCAGGTCTCCCGCACCTTCTACGCCCGCGGCCAGACCGGCCAGCAGCTTCTGCTGGGCGCCTATCAGGCGCTGGAGCGTCAGGTGCATGCAGGCAAGGTCGACATGATCACCTACAGCGAGATGCTGGATTTGGTGGTCATCGACGGCAAAGCGCGCGGCATCGTGACGCGCGACTTGCTTTCGGGCAAGATCGAATCTTACGCGGGCGACGCGGTGGTGCTGGCCACTGGCGGCTACGGCAACGTGTACTACCTTTCCACCAATGCCAAGGGTTCGAATGCCACCGCAATCTGGCGCGCTCATAAGCGCGGAGCGCTGTTTGCCAACCCGTGCTTCACGCAGATTCACCCCACCTGCATTCCTGTTTCGAGCGAGCATCAGTCCAAGCTGACGCTCATGAGTGAATCACTCCGCAATGACGGCCGGATCTGGGTGCCCAAAACCAAAGGAGAGAAGCGTTCGCCGGATCAAATTCCGGAAACCGACCGCGACTACTATTTGGAGCGGCGTTACCCCAGCTTTGGCAACCTGGTGCCGCGCGACGTGGCTTCCCGCAACGCCAAAAATGTCTGCGATGACGGCCGCGGCGTGGGCCCCGGCGGTTTAGGCGTGTATCTCGACTTCTCGGAATCCATCAAACGCCTGGGCCGCCACGTCATTGAAGAGCGCTACGGCAACCTGTTCGATATGTATGAGCGCATCACCGGCGAAGATCCCTACCGCGTGCCTATGCGCATCTACCCCGCGATCCACTACACCATGGGCGGCTTGTGGGTGGATTACGACCTCATGACCACCATTCCCGGCCTGTTCGCTCTGGGCGAGGCTAACTTCTCCGACCACGGGGCCAATCGGTTGGGCGCCAGCGCTCTGATGCAAGGCTTATCGGACGGCTACTTCATCGCGCCTTACACAATCGGCAATTACCTGGCGAGCAACAAGCTTGAGAAGTTGGACACCACGCACCCGGAGTTCCGGCGCGTAGAAGCCGAAGTGGAAGCAACCATTCAGAAGTTGCTGTCCATCAACGGAACTCGCACCACGGCATCGTTCCACAAAGAACTCGGCAAAATCGTGTGGGACGAATGCGGCATGTCGCGAAATGCCTTTGGCCTGCAAGCCGCAATTGAGCGAATTCGTGCGCTGCGGGAAGAGTTCTGGCGCAATGTGAAGGTGGCCGGTTCCGCGGATGACCTGAATCCTTCCATTGAAGCCGCCGGACGCGTGGCCGATTACTTCGAGTTGGCCGAGCTGATGTGCATCGACGCCCTGGACCGCAATGAAAGCTGCGGCGGCCACTTCCGGGAAGAATTCCAAACGCCCGAAAACGAAGCGCTCCGCAACGATGCCGATTATTCCTACGTGGCGGCATGGGGCTATAACGGCGGCCGCGGCCAGCCCGCGCTTACCAAGGAGCCGCTCGAATTCCACTACGTGCATCCCTCGCAGCGGAGCTACAAGTAAATGAACCTGACTTTGCACGTGTGGCGGCAGCGCCGTCCCAATGAGAAAGGCAAGATGGTCCGTTACGACGCAAAAGACGTCAGCCCGGATATGTCGTTTCTCGAAATGCTCGACGTCGTGAACGAAGAACTGATCCTGAAAGGCGAAGAGCCCATCTCCTTCGAGCACGATTGCCGCGAAGGGATTTGCGGTTCCTGCGGCTTCATGATTGACGGCGTGGCCCATGGCCCGGTGAAAGGAACCGCGGTCTGCCAGTTGCACATGCGGCACTACAAAGACGGCGATGTACTCTACCTGGAGCCGTTTCGCGCTCGTGGGTTTCCGTTTTTGAAAGATCTCGCGGTAGACCGGCGCTCTTTCGACCGCATTATCGCGGCCGGCGGATATATCTCCATATCCACCGGTAACGCCCCGGACGGCAATGCGATTCCGGTTCCGAAGGACCGCTCCGACCGCGCTATGGATGCGGCGGCCTGCATTGGCTGCGGAGCCTGCGTGGCAGCCTGCCCGAACGCCTCGGCAGCGCTGTTTACGGGAGCGAAAATCACGCACCTGGGCCTGCTGCCGCAGGGCCAACCCGAACGCCAGCACCGCGCGAAGAAGATGGTGCAACAGGCGAACACCGAACTGTTCGGAAGCTGCACCAATATCGGCGAATGCGAAGCGGTCTGCCCGAAAGAAATCAAGCTGGAGGTGATTGCCCGTATGAATCACGACTATCTCGCCGGAGCATGGAAGAGCCGCGAACACTTCCGCGGAGGAGACCCGGAAGAGATGCCGCGCGCCGGTGGGGCCACGTAGCGCTACTTCAGCTTGAAGTTCATTTCAATCGTCGCTTTGACAGTCACAGGCTCTCCATCTTTCAGCCCTGGCTCAAAGCGCCAGTCCTGAACCGCATCAAGCGCATTTTGGTCCAGCCCCGGATCCAGGCTGCGCGTCACCGACAGATTTTGCGGAATGCCTTTGGGAGAGATTTCGATTGACAGAAGCACTGTTCCCTGAATACCGGCGGCCTTGGCCTGCTCCGTGTAATCCGGGTCGCGCTTGTAGGCCACCCTTGGAGGTGTGATGCCATCCGCCATGGCGTAAACTTTTCCGGAATCTTTCGCCGCGCCCGATTGGGCGGGGAGTGCCAATAACGCGGCGCGGCCGGCAGCGAACAGAACAGCGGACATAAACAGAAGTGAAACAACTGTGCGTGGCTTTGACATGCGGTTCTCCTTTGTAAGACTTTCTATTCTTTGGATCAGTTGGTGCTTTCGGGCGAAAGAAGGCGCGGGCAGAAGCGAACCGCCCGAAAAATCGGCTGCTTCCAGTAATGCGTGAATGTAACTGTCGCGGGCATTCGTCCGGCGTACCGCCTCTCTGTCCACCACTTGTTCGCGGAACAGACGAATGCGTGAAACCGCGTACCCGACGGCGGGATGATACCAGAAAATTGCGCGGCAACACTCTTCGAATAGATGGGCGGGCCAGTCATGGCGCTCAAGATGAAGCAACTCATGGCAAACGATAGCGGCTTGGTGGTCCGGGCTCATCGCGCTCCACTCAGCAGGAAGAAGGATTACCGGCCGCCACACGCCGAAACTCACGGGACTTGTAATTTGCCACGAAATGGCGATCCGCGGCAGCTTGCCAAGCTGGACAATATGGACGGGCGCCGGCGCCAATTTCTGCGACTTGTTCCTATACCGCGAGAGAGCCACAAGCCCGGCGGCGAGCCAGATCAGCCGGGCGCAAGCCACTGCCACTGTGCAATAAATCAGCACCTCCGGTACATGCCAGCCTGCGTTGTAAATCCCGTGCGAGGTTGTCGCGGACGACGCGAAGCGGATCATCCAGGAGGGGCTTGCCGTACCGCGTCTGAAGTACTGCCAGGCCGGGAGCAGCAACACTCCGGCAAACACGGCCTGCCAGTAGGGCAATAGGAAACGCGGGTCACTGGCCCTGCAAAAGCGCGGAAGACATGCCGCCACGGCGGCCAGGAGTCC